>CAYQCZ010000244.1:0-6807 GCA_964415955.1 uncultured Verrucomicrobiota bacterium
GAACAACTTGCTGCCATCATCCCCTGGTTGATCCTGTTCCTGCCGCTGGCGGCAGCCACGGCCATTGGCTTGTTCTTGAAGGGTGACCGGCATTTGAGCGCAAAGCTGTCCATCGCGGCCGTGGCGGTTGGATTTGTGCTGACCCTGGTGTTCATCGGACTGGCCGGCCTGGATCCAGTGCAAAAGGAATACACGGCCACCTGGCTCGATGTGGGCGGACTGCGCGTCGATCTCGGTCTTCGCATGGACACGCTCAGCCTGATGATGCTGCTCGTGGTGACGGGTGTGGGGCTCATGATCCACATCTACTCGCAGGGCTACATGCACGAGGACCGCAGCTTCGGGCGGTTCTTCGCCTGTCTGAGTTTGTTCATGTTCTCAATGCTCGGCATCGTGCTTTCGAACAACTTCCTCCAGATGTTCATCTTCTGGGAACTGGTGGGCGTTTCCAGCTACCTGCTGATCGGCTTCTGGTATGAAAAAGACTCCGCCGCCGACGCCTGCAAAAAAGCGTTTCTCACCAATCGCATCGGCGACTTCGGCTTCCTGCTGGGCATCCTCATGGTGTGGACGGCGTTTGGCGGATTGAACTTTGCCGAGATTCAACACGTGCTGCATGCCGAGCCATGGAAACTGGCCGCCTTTGGCACCATCGGTGGTCTGCTGATCTTCTGCGGTGCAATGGGCAAGAGCGCGCAGTTTCCGCTGCATGTGTGGTTGCCGGACGCCATGGAAGGTCCGACGCCCGTGTCCGCGCTCATCCACGCAGCGACGATGGTGGCCGCCGGTGTTTACATGCTGTGCCGGGTGTTTTTCATCTTCACACCGGAGGCCCTGTCTCTGATTGCATGCGTCGGGGGTGTCACGGCCCTGCTGGCGGCGTTGATTGCGGTCCAGCAAAACGACATCAAACGGATTCTGGCTTACTCCACATTGTCCCAGCTCGGTTACATGGTCATGGCCGTGGGGCTCGCGTCGCCGACCGCGGCCATGTTTCACCTGACCACGCACGCGTTCTTCAAGGCGCTGCTGTTCCTCGGGGCCGGCTCGGTCATCCATGCGCTGCATCATGAGCAGAACATCTGGAACATGGGCGGACTGCGTGAAGCGATGCCCACGACCTACAAGACCTTCCTGATTGGCACACTGGCCTTGTGCGGCGTGCCGTTGTTCAGCGGCTTCTACAGCAAGGATGCCATTCTCGTGGCGGCCCAGACGCAGGGCGGATGGGGCGGATGGTTGCTGTTTGCGATTGGCGTGCTGGTTGCCGTGCTGACCACGTTCTACATGTTCAGACTGGTGGTGGTGGCCTTCTGGAGCGGTCCGCGGTCGGAATCAGCACATCACGCGCACGAATCTCCTGCTGTCATGACCTGGCCGCTGGTGGTCCTGGCGGTGTTCTCGGTGTTTGCAGGTTACATGGGGATCGAGCAGCGCTTTGCTGGCACGTTCCATGCGGACCACGCTGCGCATGGTCATGGAATCGCGGACGCATTGCTTGGGCCTTTCGCACATGCTCCGATGCCCGCTGTTCTGGGTTTGTTTGCGGTTGTGGCCGGTTTTGTGGCCGCCTTTTCACTCTACCAAAACGCCAAGTCAGACCAGCTCACTGTGACTCTGGGACATATGGCCCGCATCATGGGGAACAAGTTTTACTTCGATGAAATCTACGCGAGGTTGATCGCCCTCACGCAGGATGCGCTGGCCAAGGTCGCAGACTGGTGGGATCGCTGGATCATCGCCGGATTGTGTGTTCGAGGGGCGCACGGCACGACGGAACTCGCCGGGCGTGCGTTGAGGCTGCTCCAGACCGGCAATTTGCAAACCTACGCATTCCTGTTCGTCGCAGGCGTGGCGGTGGTCCTCTTTTACGCGCTGAAATAGCATGCTGCTCTCCGCCATCATTTTCATTCCGATCCTTGCCGCGCTGGCCATGCTGGTGTTGCCCAGGCATGATCGTTTGTTCACGCGCATCATTCCGCTGGCCGCCACGGCGGCTTCGCTCGTGCTGGCGGTGCTGATGTTCCTTGGATTCAACAGCGCGGAGGAAGGCTACGGCGGCTACAAGTTTGTCACACAAATTCCCTGGGTGGATTCCCTGGGCATCAGCTACGCCGTGGGCGTGGATGGCATCAATGTGGGCCTGTTGTTGATGGGGGCGATCGTTGCCTTTGCGGCCACATGCGTGTCCTGGGAGATCAACAAGCGCGAAAAGGAATTCTACATCCTCATGCTGCTCATGACCGGTGGCATCTTTGGCGCGTTTGCGTCACTGGACCTGTTTTTCTTCTACTTTTTCCATGAACTGGCACTCGTGCCCACGTTCATCATGATCGGTGTCTGGGGGCGCGGTGAGCAGAAAAACTACGCCACATTCCAGATCACCATGTATCTCAGCCTGGGGGCGTTGATCGCGTTGGTCGGGCTGATCCTGCTCTATCTGTCAGCACCCATCCGGACGTTTGACATCGTGGCATTGACCGATGCGGTTCGTGCCACACCCATCAACGCCCGCATGCAGGCGGTGATCTTTCCGTTGTTGATGTTTGGCTTCGGTATTCTTGTGTCGCTATGGCCGTTTCACACATGGGCGCCATTGGGCTATGGTTCGGCCCCGACCGCCACGGCCATGCTCCATGCCGGTGTGCTGAAGAAGTTCGGGCTGTATGGTCTCATCCGGGTGGCGTTGCCGATGCTGCCCGACGGCATGAACGCCCCGCTGGCAACCGCCTCCACGTTTGAATCGCTGCCGCTGAGCCTTTGTCCCTATCTCTTTCAGGAAATCCTCATGGGCATGGGGTGGCTCGACCTGATGGCCTTCCTTTGTCTCGGGAACATCTTCTACTGCGGTCTGGTGGCCATGCAGCAGAAGGATTTGAACCTGCTGATCGGCAATTCCAGCGTGGCGCACATGGGGTTTGTGTTCCTCGGCATTGCGAGCCTGAGCCTGATTGGCGTGACAGGCGCAGTGCTGGTGATGATCGCGCACGGGTTGCTGGCGGCGTTGAGTTTCGGGCTTAGCGGTTACATCTACCAGCAGACTGGCACATTGGAAATTCAGCGACTGGGTGGATTGCTGCGACAGATGCCGTTCATTGGCGCGGCGTTGGTGATGGCCATGCTGGCAGGCTGCGGCGTGCCGGGCTTTGCCAATTTTGCGGGTGAAGTGATGGTCTTCTTTGGCGCGTGGGAGGAATCGACACTTCGCTTCGCGGTTGTGGTGGCCGTCTGGTCGGCGCTGGTCATCGGCGCAGTTTACATGATGCGGGGTGTGAGGAACATCCTGCACGGACCGGCCAAGCCGGAATGGGAGGGCGTGGTGGATGCGCGGGATGCCTGGCGCAGGCTTCCGTTTGCGTTGCTTCTTGTGAGCCTGCTGGTGTTCGGCTTTTTCCCGCGTCTGCTGACAGACAAGATCAAAACCAGCGTGGAGCCGCTGGTCACCATGGCCAAGAGCGTGAAGCCATCCGGTGCAAAGGACCGAATTGCGGTCAATGCCGCGCAAAACACGGGGGTGCGCTGAGTTCCACTTGTCGCGATGAATTATTCACTGGCCATACTTGAATATCTGGTGCTCGCCCTCGGTTTGGGCGTGCTGCTTGCCGACCTTTGGATGCCGGATTCGCAGCGGAGCCGGCTGGGGTTGATCGCCGCCGCCGGGGTGCTGCTGGTCTTTGTGTTCAGCTTTACCGTGGGGGATGCGGGTGCGAGGCAGGCCTTCGGCGGCATGTATGTGCTCGACGGTCTGGCCATGTTTTTCAAACGTTTTTTCCTGCTGGCGGCGTTCTTCGTGCTGATCATGGCGCAGGAGTATTCGGAGCGGCTGCCGGGTGGAGTCTCCGAGTATCACTCCATCACCCTGTTCGCCCTGCTGGGCATGATGTTCGCGGCTTCGGCCAATGATTTCAGCGTGTTGTTTGTCTCGTTGGAATTGGTGACCGTTTCCTTTTATGTGCTGGTCAGCTTCCAGCGTTCCCGCGTGCAATCCCTTGAGGCGGGCTTGAAATACCTGATCATTGGCGCGTTGTCGTCGGCGTTCATGGTGTATGGCATCGCTCTGGTCTTTGGCATCACCGGCACGCTGGGTTTCCACGAGCTTTCACGCATGGTTCCAAGGTTTGCCGACAACAACCTTCTGTTTGTGGGCCTGGTGCTGGTGCTGGTCGGCCTTGGGTTCAAGATTGCCGCCGTGCCATTTCAAATCTGGGCGCCGGACGTCTATCAGGGCGCACCCACGCCCACGGCGGCCTTCCTGGCGGTGGGTTCCAAGGCCACGGGTTTTGTGCTGCTGCTGCGGGTGGTGTTCGGTGCCGTTCCGGCAATGTCGGACTCCCTGGTGCATGTGCTGATGGGGCTTGCGGGTGTCACCATCCTATACGGGAGCCTTTGCGCGATACCCCAGCGGAACATCAAGCGGTTGCTGGGCTACTCCAGCATTGCCAATGCCGGATACATCCTGCTCGGCGTGGTGGCCGCCACCCATGCCGGTCAATCCGCGGTGTTGTTCTATCTGGGCGGGTATTTGGTGACCGTGCTGGCCGCGTTCGGCGTTCTCTCCGTGGTCGTGCGATGGGTGGATTCGGAGGATGTGTCTGCATTCTCCGGCCTGGCGGGCAGGGCTCCGATGCTGGCGGCGGTCATGACCCTTGCCTTGGTTTCACTGGCGGGCGTGCCGCCCCTGGCGGGGTTCTTCGGCAAGTTTCTCCTGTTGAAGGCGGCATTGGAACAGGGCGCGATGAACGGTGGCTACTATTGTCTCGTCGGTGTGGCGGTCTTCGGCGTGGTGGCGTCCTTCTATTATTACTTTGGCATCATCCGCGCCATGTATTGGGGCGCAAACAACGGTCAAACCACGCTCCCTCCCGTGGGCATGCCATTGCGGCTCTGCCTGGCGACTTTCGCGATCCTGATTGTTTTCGTGGGCGTGTGCCCCTCCGCCCTCCTGCACGCCTCCGAACAGGCCACGGCTTTGTTGCAGTTCAAGCAGGTCACGCCCTCTTCATGATGGGTTCGGCGGTGTCCAACAACCGTCCGGCCTGTTGTTGAACCGTCCATTGTGGAGCACCGGTGTGTTTGTGGACTGGCGATTGTCCCTCCCGGGTTTTCCGCCGTCCGTCCTGTGCAAGGAGGAGCCGTCACCATCGCGGAGCGGCATGACAGGACGCGGGCTTCAGGCTCCGCCGCTGGCGAAGGAGAGGGATTCGTCCAGCCATGTATCCATGCGGAGGACATCCCGGCGTCGTTTGAAGGCCAGCGCCTCGGCGTGGCCTTGGGCGGTGGTGAAGGCCCTGCGGGCGATCTGCAACCCCAGGGGCAGGCCCTGGAAGGCGCTGCGGGCGGCCTTGCGCAGGCCGGGCTTGAGATGCTTGGCCAGAAGTTCATCGTCCAGGCTCACAAAGGTCTGGGAACTGCCGGGATCGCCCTGGCGTGCGGCGCGTCCCCAGAGCTGCCGGTCCACACGACCGGACTCATGGCGTTCGGTGGCAATGACGTGCAGGCCGCCCAGTTCGGCGACACCCGGCCCCAGGCGTATGTCCGTGCCGCGGCCAGCCATGTTGGTGGCGATGGTCACGGTCCGCGCCTCCCCGGCGTGGGTGATGATGGCGGCCTCCTCGGAGTGGCGTGAGGCGTTGAGCACACGGTGGTCCACGCCGGTCTCGTAGAGACGGTGGGAAAGCAACTCGCTGGCGCGCACGCTGCGTGTGCCCACCAGCACGGGCCGGCCAAGATCGTGCATGCGGCGGATTTCATCCACGACGGCGTCCCATTTCTCAGCCTCTCTCAGATAGACGAGATCCGGCAGGTCGCGGCGGATGCACGGCCGGTTGGTGGGAATGCGCACGCACGGAAGGTGGTAGATGCGCCAGAATTCATCGCGGGCCTCCCATGCGGTGCCGGTCATGCCGGAGAGCCTTGGGAACAGGCGGAAGAAGCGCTGGAAGCTCATGCGGGCGATGGTTTCCGCAGGGTTGGTCATGAGCAGGCCTTCCTTGGCCTCGATGGCCTGGTGCAAACCCTCGCGCCAGCTCCGGTTCGGCATGGAGCGCCCGGTGAACTCATCGACAATGGCCACCTTGCCGTCGTTGATGATGTATTGCTTGTCGCGCAGGTAGAATTCACGGGCCACCAGGGCCTGCTTGAGCAGTTCCTCGCGGCGGCTTTCACCGCGCCAAAAGCCGGGCAGCAATCCGCACCGCTCGTCCACCTTGTCGCGCCCCAGATCGGTGAACTCCACCTCGCCGTATTGGAGATCGACGTTGTAATCATCACCGCAGACAAGGGAGTCGGCCAGGTGCGAGGCCAGTTCCACGGCCTGGGTGAGGAGGGTGTTCGGCCGGGGCGCGGAAATGATGAGCGGTGTGACGGCCTCGTCGATCAACACGCTGTCGGCCTCGTCCACGATGGCCGTGTGCAGGCCGCGCTGGACCAGGCCGTTCTCCACGGCCATGCGGGGCTGCATGAGGCGGCGGATGCCCCATCGCTCGGGATTGTGGAGACCGGAAAGACGGATGCGGTCACGCAGGAAATCGGCGAGCAGCTCCTTGCTGGTCACATAAACAACATCCGCCTGATAGGCCTGCTGGCGCAGGTCCGGCGGCATGGTGCCGGTCACGAAGCTGTTTTTGACGCCACAGAAGGCGTAGAGCGGGCGCAGTCCGTCGGAGTCGCGCTGGACCAGGTAATCATTGACGGTGATGACGTGGCATGGGCGGCCCAGCCATCCGGCCAGCACGCCCGCCAGACCGGCGGTCAGGGTCTTGCCCTCGCCGGTGGCCATCTCGGCCAGATAGCCGCGATGCAATGCCA
>CAYQCZ010000245.1:0-6796 GCA_964415955.1 uncultured Verrucomicrobiota bacterium
CACACTTCCACGCGTTGGAACTTCAGCTTGAACTCACCCGGCGCAACATTCCCTTCAGCATCACCAGCGGCATCCGGTTCTTCGAGCAGGCGCACATCAAGGACGTGGCGGCGCATCTCAAACTGGTGTGCAATCCGACCGATGAAGTCTCCTTCAAACGCGTGGTGTTGCTGATCGAAGGCATTGGACCCAAGGGCGCGGACAAGCTCTGGCAGCAGTTTGCCGCAAATCTTGCCGCAGTGATGACTCCAAGGCCGGACAGCCCCCCGGCCAGTCTGCCGGTGAATGAGGACGGCGATCCCGACTGGAGCGTGGATGAAGCTGCGGGGCCGGTTGTGCAGGATCTGCCGCATGTGCCGGTTGCTCCGCTGCTGCGCGCGTGCAAAGGCGTTCCCAAACGCGCGGCCGGGTCATGGACGCAGTTTGTGGACACCGTGGAGCAGCTTGAGGCGGACGATGTGCGCCATGCACCGGCAAAGATGATCCAGCTCGTGCTGGACGCCGGTTACGAGGATTACCTCAAGGCTCAGTTCACCAATTACAGCAACCGCCTGGATGACCTGGAGCAGCTCGCCGGGTTTTCGCTGCAGTTCAGAAACGTGCAGGAGTTCCTTTCCCAACTGGCCCTGCTGACCAATCTCGAGGCCGAGGCGGAGCAGGCCTCCAGGGGCGATGACGAACAGTTGCGCCTGTCCACCATCCATCAGGCCAAGGGGCTGGAATTCGGAACGGTGTTTGTGATCATGCTTTGTGATGGGTTGTTTCCCAGTGTGCGGTCGCTGGAGAGGCCGGAGAACGAGGAGGAGGAGCGCCGGTTGTTCTACGTGTCCGTGACCCGGGCGAAGGATGATCTTTACCTCAGTTATCCACTGATGCGCATGACGCAGGGGTATGGCGGGGATTACATGCAGCAGCCGTCGCGCTTCGTGGCTGAACTGCCCCCGGACCTCTATGAGGAATGGAACCTGCGGTTTTGAGCGCTACTGCGCTCCCTCCTTGCGAAACCATTTCCGGAACGTTTCCCAGCCCGGTATGACGCTTTCCTCCATCACATCGGAGAGGGCGGTGTAGTCGTCCGTCCAGAGACGGAAGCTGCCTTTGTGTTCCTTGGGCAGGAGGGTGGCGGAGGCAATGGCGGGCAGTTGCAGGAACTCGTCGTTGTTGGTGACCAGCATCCAGATGGCCGTGTAAATCCACCATGCATCAACCTCCCCGCCGTCACCACTGTCCCCGTCACCGTTTTCGATGCTGGCGGTCTTCCACTTCAACTGTTGGGCGGCGGATGTGACCACGGGTTCGAGGTCGAGGTGCCGGTTGGAAATGTGCACCGCGATCACACCGTCCGGCTTCAGGTGCCGCCGATACAGCTCGAAGGATTCCATGGTCAGCAGATGGCACGGCACGGCGTCGCTGCTGAAGGCATCCAGCACGATGATGTCGTATTGCTGGGGTTCCTCGCGCTCCATGGTGAGCCGGGCGTCGCCCATGGCGATCTCCACATGAGCAGGGCTGTCGGTGAGGTGTGTGAAGGTGTTGAGCGCGATGTTGGTGACGGCGGGGTTGATCTCGTAGAAGCGGTAGAAATCGCCCGGCTTGCCATACACCGCCATGCTGCCCGTGCCGAGTCCCACCACGGCCACGCGCTGGCCCTGCTGTCTCGGGAAGTGTTTCATGAGCAGTCCCACGCCTGAAGCACGGCTGTAATAGGTGGTCGGCCAGTTCTTGTAGGTGGCGTCCCGCAACTGCATGCCGTGCGTGATGCGGCCATGCTGGAGCACGCGGTAGTTGTTGATGGCGTCATCCGGGTTGTATTCGAACACCTTGAGCGTGCCGTAGAAATTGCGCGCCGCCACGATGGCCTTCTTGTGGTCGCTGACCGCCTCCTGATAGAGGACGAGCCCCAGGGGAACCAGCGTCAGCAGCACGCAGGTCAGGCCGTTGTTCAGCAGCCTGCGTGTGCGGGCCACGTAACCGGAAAGCCACGCTGCCAGCAGCAGCAGCACAATGGTCGCGGCCATGCACAAGCGCATGAGGAACGTGCGGCTGGCAGTGCCGCCAAAGGCCTTTTGCAGGGCGTTCACAAAGGGCTCCCGGGCTTTCTCCGCCAGCGCAAACCCCTCGATGCCCAGCAAAAAGGCCGTTCCCGCAGTGAACGCCATCACCATCACCAGTCCGAGCAGCACGGGCGGTATGAAGCGGGGCGGGACGGCCCCCAGCCTGCGCGGCCCGCCCTCGCTCCGCAGCGGGAATGTGCCGCGCGTGTGCCACACGGAGGCGATGAAGATCAACGGACAGGCGATCAGCCCGATGTGCAGTTCGAAGTTGTCGTTGAACACCAGCGGGGCGATGACGGCGACCAGGATGCCGCCCAGTGCGCCGCCGGCGGAAATCATCAGGTAAAAGGAAGTCAGATAACGCGGGTTGGGCCGCAGCCGGTAGAGCTCGCCGTGCGCGCACATGCAGAGGATGAAGAGTCCGGAAGCGTAAATCGCCACCTGGAGCGAGAGCCCGATATCATTGGCCTCACGGATGGCGACCGCCATGGCTGTGATGGAGAGCAGCATGCCCGCGCAATACCACCGCCGCAGATACCAGCGCGGGCTGTCGAAGCTGATGATGAAGGACATCAGGTAAAGTGCCAGTGGCAGCACCCAGAGAAAGGGCACCACCGCGACGTCCTGGCAGATTTTGTTGGTGGTCGCCAGGAGCAGCACCGAGGCGCTGGCCGGCAGCAGCAGCCAGAGCATTTTCCGCATGAATGTGGGAGGACGGCTGTTCTCGTCGCCTCCGGCGGTGGATGGGGCCGGGGCGGATTCTGCGGGGACATCCTTGAGCCTCCACGCGCAGATGCCGCAAAGGGCGGCGAAGATCAGCATGCCGCCGCTCCACGCCCAGGCCTGCTGCTTGCGTGTGAGCGAAGGCTCCACCAGAAAGGGGTAGCTGACCAGTGCCAGCAGGGAACCGACATTTGACAGGGCGTAGAGCCGGTAGGGGGACACGCCCGGGTGTGACAGGCTGAACCAGCGCTGGAGCAGGGGGCCGGTGGTGGAAAGCACAAAGTAAGGCAGGCCGACTGTGGCTGCCAGCAGCAGCAGGATGCTCAGCGTGGGATCTTCAGTGCCCGACGGTTTCCACGCCTCGCGGGGAATGATGGGCAGCGCGAGCAGCGAGGCCACCAGCAGCACGGCGTGTGTTTTGGCCTGGGACCTTGGCCGGGCACCGCTGCCCAGGAAGTGCGCATAGGCGTAGCCGCCCAGCAGCAGGAGCTGGAAGAACAACATGCAGGTGGTCCATACGCCCGGACTGCCGCCGAACCACGGCAGGATGAACTTGCCGATGAGCGGCTGCACCTGAAACAACAGGAATGCACCCAGGAAGATGGTGATGGCGTAGAGCGACATGCGGGATTTAAAATCTGGCGTGACGCTATCAGCGGATGTCGCTGCGTCAATTGGGTTGTTTGAATGGTGTCAACACCGATCGCCGGTTCCGTTGAGCCTTCAAGGCTTGCAATATCAAGCCATCCTCTTTACCACTTCGCCGCGCATGACGTGCAGTTACCTTTTGATGAACCTCCAATCGTTCACGGTCCGCTGGATGAAACTCGTATCGATTGCTCTTGGCCTGCTTGTCGCCCTGCCAATCGACGGTTCCCTGTCTGCGGCCGAGCCCAAAGCCGAATCAACCGCTTCCGGCACGCTCAAGCTGGAGGACTATCTGGCCAGAGTGTGGCAGAACAACGAGAACATCCAGATGCGCATGCTGGAAACGGCGGCCACGGAGGAGCGTTACAAGGCGGAAAAGGGCATCTTCGATCCGCTCTTCAATTTTGACACCCAGGCTGTGGATCGTCGCCGCCCGAACACCTCCGAGCAGCGCCGCAGCACTTTTGCGAACGAATTCAACGAGCGCAACCGGACTTTCGGCGGCGGCCTGGAGACACTCACGCCCGCCGGTGGCAAGGTGCGTCTGGGCTACAGCGTCGAGCATTTGAACAACAACTTCATCGGCGGCGCCCACGACGGGGAGTTTCTCACCACCCTTGGCATCAATCTCACCCAGCCCCTTCTGAAAAACGGCGGCATGAGGATCACCTATGCCGGCATCCGTGCCGCGGCGATGCAGTCGGACATCACGTTTCAGGCGTATCGGAAGGGGTTGATGGAACTGCTGGTGCGCGCCGAGGCGGCCTACTGGGATTTGTATCAGGCGCAGGAGCAGCTGGATGTTGCGATGGAGTCGCTTCGTGTGGCGGAGACGCTGCTCACGGACAACAAGAAACGTCTGGAAGTCGGCAAAGGCAACGAACTGGACGTCCTTCAGGCCGACGCCGGAGTGGCGGCGCGCAAGGCGCTGGCGAGTGAGGCCGCACAACGGCTGCAGGAGTCCGAGAGCCGGGTGGCCACATTCCTCTCTCAATCGTGGTCGGCGGACCGCTCCGAACTGCGAGCCGCTGACAGGCCGTCCATTCTCGAGGCGGCATCCGCCTTTGGAGAGTTGTGGCCGGAGGTTCCGCAGATGAACCCCGATTACCTGACCGCCATCAAGCAGGCCGAGTTGGAAGGGCTGCGGGTGACTGTGGCAAAGAACCAGCGCCTGCCGGAACTCAATCTGCGCGGCGGCTACGGTTCCTCGCGGGTGAACAGCAACGCCGGCAACTCCATGAATGTGATCACGACCCAAGATTTCCCCAACTGGTCGTTGGGGATGGAGTTCCGCATGCCGCTGGGCAACACCAAGAGCCGGCATGACCTGCGGGCCAGCGAGCTTCGCGCCAACGCCGCGGCGCTGGCGCTCGACAATCTCGGCATGCAACTTGCCAACTCCCTCCGCGCAGCGATCCAGAGCGCGTTTTCCTACAGCGAAAACCAGCCCCGCTACCAGAAGGTGATCGATGCCAACCGTGAAGTGCTCAAGAACCAGCTTGCCCGCCTGGACGCCGGCAAGACGGACAGCCGTGAGGTGCTTCGGGCCGAGGAGGACCTGTTCCGCTCGCGGATCGGCGCCCTGGACGATCTGGTGCGGTATCAGCGCGCCCGTCTGGACCTGGACTACCTGCTGGGGGTGGTTCTCAAAAAGCGCAACCTCGACCTGACGCGCAAGGAACTGGGCGAACGCACGGCGGTCCTCACGGAGAGCGCCCACCTGACGCCCCTGCAATACCAACAATTTCTCGAGGAATTGAAGGCCGAGTATGACCGGCGTGTGACCGGCGGCTCGCCTGCCAATCCTTGACCGGCTTGAATCAAGGCGCGATTTGTCCGATACAGTGGCCCGTTGAAATTATCATGAACCATTCACTGCTCCGACGATTGGGCCTCCTGGCCCGGCCCATGGCGGTTGCATCCGCCCTGTGCGCACCCGGCCTGCTGATGGGCCAGGCGCTCATCACCGCCCCCGGCGTCACCGAACCCTTTGTTGACGTGCTGCTCAGCGCCAGCGCTCCGGGCACCGTGGAGAAGATACATGTGCGCGAGGGTGACTTTGTGAAGCAGAACCAGGTGCTGGTGGAGTTTGAGAAGCGTCAGGAGGAGCTGGAGGTCAGCCGCCGCAAATTGCTTATGGAAAGCAAGTCCGAGCTGGAGGCGGCCATGGCACGCGTGACCACGCTCAAGGTCGATCTGGAATCGACGCGGAAGCTGTTCGAGGCCACCAAGTCCGTCAGCAAGGACGACGTGATGAAGAAGGAGCTCGAACTTACCCTCGCGCAGGCCGAGGTGGACCGCCTGGCCACGGTCGAGGCCCGCGAGGTCATCGAGCTGGATGCCGCCAAACGCTTGCTGGCCGACCGGTTCATCCATTCGCCCATTTCCGGTTACATCGTGGATCTCGTGCGCGACGTGGGCGAGGCCTGCAAGGCGCAGGACCCGCTGATCCGGGTGGTGGACACGCGCCAGTTCTATTTCGTCTCCAATGTGGAGGCCCGGGCTGGCTACCATCTCAAGGTCGGCCAGGAGCTGCGTGTGGATGTCGAGGCCGGCAAGGCCGTGATTCAGTTGAAAGGCAAGGTGGACTTTGTCTCCCCGGTGGTTGATCCCGCCAGCGGGCTCATGCGCATCAAGGTCCTCTGCCAGAACCCTGAAAACAAGATCCGCCCCGGTGCTGCGGGTGTGATGCACTTCCCCGAGAACTGACATGGCCACCTCCCCCGACGCCGACCCGGTGAAACTTGGCTCCGAACTTGCGGAGCGTGCGGCTGAATTGCGCCGTTTCTCCGGAGGCCCCGGGGAGTTCTGGCCCGCCTACCTCGAGCTTGTCGGCAAGGCGGCCGGCGGCGTGCGTGTGGTCCTGATCCGCAAGGATGTGGCCGACAAGGGGCGCTGGAAGCAGATGGCCGAGTGGTCCGCGCCGGAAACCGCCGCCTCCGGTCTGGCCCTCTTCCGCAACGCGCTGTTGAGCCTGGCCGAGGCATGCGAAAAGGACGGCACCGCACGCAAACTGCTGGCCGCCTCCACCGAGCAGACACCGCTCGTGCCGGTCGGTTTTGCCTGCCGGCTGGCGCTGGCAGATGCCGGAGAAATCTGCCTTGTCGCAGTGTTTCTGCCGCAGGCGGACAACGAGCTGACCGATGCCGCCGTCGCCCGAGTGCAGTTGCTTGCCGATGTCCCCCAGTCCTTTCAGGAGAACGCCTCCGTCACACAGGCGCGCCATGACGTGGAAAAATTCGCCGTGGTGCTGGACACGCTGGCCCAAGTCAACGCGCAGTCGCGTTACGTGGCCGCAGCCCTGGCGCTGGTGAACAGCCTGGCCTCCCGGCTCCATTGCAGCCGCGTCTCCTTTGGCTGGTATGAAAAGG
>CAYQCZ010000246.1:0-5186 GCA_964415955.1 uncultured Verrucomicrobiota bacterium
TCGGCAATGAGCTCCAGGTTGTGTTCGATCACAAGCACCGTGTGCCCCGCATCCACGAGCCGCTGTATCACCTCCACCAATCGGTGCACATCGCTCATGTGCAGGCCTATCGTCGGTTCTTCGAGGATGAAGAATTTTGATTTGGCCATGCGTGATGCGGGACGGGCAAGGGTGTCCGGCGCAGGTTTCAATCCGGACAGGAGATGCGTCACCAGCTTGATGCGTTGCGCCTCGCCGCCGCTGAGCGTGGGGCTGGTCTGGCCGAGCTTGAGATAATCCAGCCCGGTGTCATGCAGAGCCTCCAAAGGACGGTGGATGCGCTTCTGCGCGGCAAAAAACTCCATGGCCTCGGCCACGCTCATGTCGAGAACCTGGGCAATGTTGCGCCCGTTGAACTGGACATCGAGGGTTTCGGGTGTGAAACGCATGCCATTGCACGTCTCGCACTTCACAAACGCCGGCGGCAGAAAGTTCATCTCCAGCTTCACGGTGCCGGCACCCTCGCACGTGGCACACCGGCCCTGCGCGCTGTTGAAGGAGAAACGCCCCGGCCCGTAACCGCGCATGCGCGACTCAGGCACCTGTGAAAACAACTGGCGGATGTCATCAAAGAATCCCACATACGTGGCCGGTGTGGAACGCGGCGTTCGCCCAATCGGTGACTGATCGACCTCATGAACGGCGGAGATGCTTTCATGACCGCTCAAGGGCGTCCTGGCTGTCTGCATCCTGCCGGACCGTGGCTTGCGATGCTGCATGGCTTGTTCCAGTGCCGGCAGGAGGCACTCGCGGACCATCGTGCTCTTGCCGCTGCCGCTCACACCGGTCACCACCACAAACCGGTTGAGCGGAAATGCAACCGTGAGTTTTTTCAGATTGTTGAGGGATGCATTTCCGAGCGTCAGCCGGCGAGCTGCGCCCTCCGCGCCGGATTGCCTCTTTGCATTCCTTCCGCCTTTGGAACGCCGGGGTTGCGCTGCCTTGCGGGAGCCGGCCTCCAGCCGTTCCACCGTCCGACGTTTTCCTCTCGATGGGTATTCCTTCGATTCCAGCGCCCGCAGGCAACGGCCGGTGACGGATGTCTCGTGCTGCATGAGTTCTGCGAGCGTGCCGCTGGCGACAACCTCACCACCTTTCACCCCTGCACCGGGGCCTAGATCAATGATCCAGTCCGCATGGCGCATGGTATCCTCGTCATGCTCCACCACCAGGAGGCTGTTGCCGCGGGCACGCAGGCGCGCCAGAGAGGAGAGCAGTTGCTCATTGTCGCGCGCGTGCAGCCCGATGGTCGGCTCATCAAGGACATACAGGACTCCGCTGAGATTGGAGCCAAGCTGCGCCGCCAGCCGGATGCGCTGCGCCTCGCCGCCGGACAAGGTGGTGACGCTGCGGCCGAGTTGCAGATAGCCCAGGCCTACTTCATCGAGAAATTTCAGCCGCTCGCGAATCTCCGGAATGATGTCACGTGCGATCTCGGCAAAACGCCCTCCGGGCTTGATGCGCGAAAACATGCCGGACGCTTCAGCCACTGCCAGTGAACTGAAATCGTCAATCGTCGGCAAATCACCCGCACCGGCCAGCCGCACACCGGGAATGTGCAGCCGCACGGCGCGCGATTCGGGCCTCAGCCTGCTGCCCTGACATGCAGGGCAGCGTTCACGCTTTTGCGCCCAGCTCCACCAGCTTTCTTCGACCGCGTCGGCATTGGCCCCACGGTCCACATCCGGCAGGTAGAACAACTCGCCAAATCCGCGACACTCCGGACACCAGCCCTGGCTGGAGTTGTAGGAGAAATGCTTGGGGTCAAGGGCCGCGAACGAACGCGAGCACTTCGGGCAGGCGCGCTCGGTGGAATGAATCGTCAGCCCGCCCCCGTCATCCAGCGCAAAGACCGTTCCTTTGCCAATCCGGAGAGCCTCATCAACCAGCTCCTGCGGCGCCCTGCCGGGGCCGGCCTTCGCAGGAGAACCTTTCCGCCCTGCTTCCAGGCGGCCGACCACAATCTCCACGTCGTGTTCCTTGAACCGCTCCAACCGGAAGGGCTGGTCGGTGCGATGCAGTCTGCCATCCGCGCGCAGCTCGGTGTAGCCGTGTTTCGCGGCCCAGTCCGCCACCTCGCTGTGAAAACCCTTCCGGTTGCGCACCACGGGTGCCAGCAGTGTGAGACCGCCACGACGCCTTGTTTCGGAATGAAGGTGGCGTCCGAGTTCATCACGCGTCCGCGCCTCCACGGGCACTCCACAATCCGGACAATGCTGCGTGCCCAGCCTTGCAAACAGCAGCCGAAGAAAGTGATACACCTCCGTGACCGTGGCCACGGTGCTCTTGCCGCCACCACGCGTGGTGCGCTGCTCGATGCTCACCGTGGGCGGCAGGCCATGGATGGCATCAACCTCCGGCCGGGCCATCTGCTCCACGAACTGCCGCGCGTAGGCGTTCATGCAATCAAGGAAGCGTCGCTGGCCCTCGGCAAACAGCAGGTCAAACGCCAGCGTGCTCTTGCCGGAACCACTGACACCGGTGACCACCACGAACTTCCCGCGCGGCAAGGCCACCGAGATGTTATTCAGATTGTGCTCGCGCGCACCCAGAACCTGGATGCTTCCCGCTGCGGATGCCGATGATGGATTTCCGTCAAACACGCCCCATTGATAGCATCAGGCAGATTCCGCACAACTCCAGTGAATCCGAACTCCGCAGTGGGGCGGCGCCGGGGGTGAACAGTTCCGTCCATGGGCTGGACGGGGGATGCGTGGTTTGCATTTTACGGGGCCGTTCACGCAGGATAACTTGTTTCCATGCCACGCCACGCATCCGGTCATCTGGTCCTGCTCGCCGCAGTTGCATGGTCCGGACTGGCAGCGTCACACGCATGGGAGCTGAGGGAGGATGGTTATCATGTCCGTCCGGGCGAACACATCCAGCCTGCGCTGGACCAGGCAGCCGCGAACAAAACCAACAAAACCGTCCTCGTCCACCCCGGAACCTATCGTCCGCACAGCGCACGTCAGGCGCTGGTGTGGTTCAACAAGCGTCACGATGGCATCACGCTGAAAGCCGCGGGCAGGGTGGTGCTGACAGCCTCCAACCCGGAGATTTCCAAACCTTCCACGCCCGGACATCCGGCGGTGGTGAATCACATTGTTTACTTTGGGGATGGCATCTCGCCACGCACGACGCTGCAGGGATTCACGCTGACGGGTGCCAACGGGTTTGTGACGCAGGAAGGCACGGCCGTCATGGAGCCCGACGAAACGCTGCCCAAGGGCCTGTTCTTCTACAATGACGGCGGTGCGATCAAAATTTTCGGGCGGTCTTACCCGACCATTGTTCAGGTGGAGTGCATCGACAATTACAGCAGTCCTTGCGCGGGCGGCGTTTCCATCGAACATCGCGGGTTTGTGACGAATTTCGTCACCATTGTGGACTCCGTCTTTCGCAACAACCGCGCCCAGGTCACCGGCGCGGCAATCGACCTTCTGGAAGGCAGCGCCGCCAAGGTGGTCAACTGCCTCTTCACCGGCAACCGCTCCAACACAGGTGCGGACATCATCTCGACGCAGAACGGGCAGGAGCCGTTCACCAACAACGGGGTCATCACCGTGTTCACCGAATCCCGCATCTGGCTGGAGCGCTGCACCCTGGTCAACAACCGCAACGGTCTGGACGACATGGAGGGCCGCAGCCTGATCAAGGACTGCATCTTCTGGAACAATTTCACCCGGGGGAAAGCACCGCAGGAAATGCCGTTCGATCTGGACGTGCAGACGGGCACACGGATCGAAGGCTGCTTTCTCAATGGAAACCTTCCCAACCCCTACAACGGCCCGTATCAGGTGAATGTGCGCACCAACGCGCCTCCGCCGGATTTCGACGCGTCGTTCGTTCCCAAAGCACCCGAATACAACGCCGCAGGCTACAGGCCTCCGCGCTGACCAGATCGCGGAAGGAACTACTCGGCGGGTTCCTTGATCTCCATCAAACGATTGATGGCACCCACATTGTTGATGACCTGCCTGCGGCCCGAGGGCCAGTCCACCTCGATGCGCTCGATGGCCGTGGCGTCGCCCAGGCCGAAATAGAGGGGCATCGAACTCATCGCGAGATAACCGGACTTGCCATCATGGCTGCGGGTCTGGATGCGTCCCCCCGCATGCACACGGACCATGGCCCCGAGGCCGTCGCGGTTGGACCGGGTGCCGGTCAGTTTCAATTGCACAAAGGAAACCTTCCGTTTCGAGGTCAGGTCACTGATCAGGACGAGCGGACGGTCGTGCATCTCGGCAGTGATGATGTCCAGATCGCCGTCGTCATCGATGTCCATCAGCACCGAGGATCTGGAGCTGACAAAGCCCCACACATCCAGCAGTCCCTTGCGGTTCTGGCAACGGATGTCATCGCGATCCTCCGCATCGCAGTTCAGTGTGAAATAAACCTTCTCAATCCGGTTGTTGGGCCTTGGCTCCACCCCCAGCACAAACTCGGCGTCCACAAAGCGCCGCCCCTGTTCGTTGAGCAGCAATGAATTGTAGCCATATCGGAATGGATGCCCCATGCCGGCGGTGATGAACATGTCCTCCAGCCCGTCGGCGTTCAGGTCGCCCACGCTCAATCCCCACGGCCAGTAGGTCTCCGCGCCGCGCTTGTCAGATTCCTCGGAAAACACCCCGCCGCCACGGTTCATGTAAAGGCCGTTGCCGAAGATGTTGTTGCTGGCACCCTGGAGGAAGGCATCCGTCCACTGCACGGAACACCACGCCTCGCTCTTGATGCGTTCCTCGGAGGAACCCAGTTTGGATTTCAACCCCTCAGTCTGGTTGTCCGCCATGTCGGAATGCATGTCCGCGATGAACAAATCCAGCCGGCCATCCCCGTCGGCATCGAAAAACTTCAGGCCCATGGACCCCCATGGCGTCTTGGGAAAATACTTCGCCGTCTGCTCCTCAAAACGCTTCCCCTGCACGTTGATGTAGAGGTGATCGTCGCCCTGCATGTTCAGCACGTAAAGGTCCGGCCATCCGTCGCCATTGATGTCCGTCGCGGCCGCATCCCCGCTCCAGCTTCCGTCCTTCAGTCCCGTGGCCTCGGTCACGTCCTTGAATTTCCCCCGGCCCATGTTCCGATACAAAATGCTGTATTCCGTCCGGTCCGGATGGATGTGCCCGGCAAAAGCCTCGTCCACGGTC
>CAYQCZ010000246.1:5246-6773 GCA_964415955.1 uncultured Verrucomicrobiota bacterium
TAGAACCCTCCCCTGCCCTTGTCATTCAGCGTGAAACGCCCCACGTTGCAAACAAACAAGTCCAGCCACCCATCCCGGTCATAATCGAAGAACACCACCCCGGCACTGTGCCCGAAATACTCCAGCCCCGCCTCCTTCGTGACATCCCTGAAGCGTCCCCCGCCCAGGTTCTCGAACAAGGTGTTGCCATGCCGGATGGAGGTGACGAACAGGTCCGGATCGCCGTCGTTGTCCACATCCGCAAACGCGCAGGCGCTGCCGATCCGGCCCGCCAACCCTACGCCCGCCTTCTCCGTGATGTCTTCAAACTTCCCGCCGCCCAGATTGCGGAACAACTGATTGGTCCCCCACTGGTTGACAAAATAAATGTCCAGTTTGCCATCTCCATCCACATCCGCCACCGCCACGCCGTTGCCATGATCATAATGGCCCGCCATCCAATACTTCGCCGCATCATCCACGGCGCGGTGCTCAAAGGTGATGCCGCTGGCACCCAGCCCGTCCGCAAAACCAAATGCATGAAATGTCCCGTAAGCTTTGGCCTGCTCCACCTGCCTGCCCTTCAATTCCGCGAGTGATTCCAGCATCAACTGCGCGGCATCCTTCGGCTTGGAGGCACTCGTGGCAGCCGGGGCCTGTCCCGCCGGTGGAGAAGCCGGTGCGGGCGGTTCCTGGCGGGAACAGGCGGAGGTCATGAGCAGACCGGCCAGGGCCAGGGCCAGCCGCGTGGCGTCAAGGGACTTTGCGTTCGATGCATTGGGTGCGTTCATAATGGAGGCGGTGTTGGGCGCGATGGACCCATTTTGCCCTGCAAGCCATGCATGACAAGGCGGGAACGACACTGAAAAAGAAAACGGCCCGGAGTAATCTCCGGGCCGTTTCATGATGATCAAATGCAAAAGCTGACCGGCGATCGTCAATCGTTAGCGTTGATGGTCCACATGCCGGACTGGCGATTCACCGCTGTGTTGGTGTTGCCGAGTGTGGCTCGACGGTTCATGAACTCCGCATGGCCATCCACGAATGCATAGTTGTATTGCTCGCCGATGTGATGGCCGTTGGCGTGTTGCCCCCCCCCCGCTTCGTTCCAACTGTGCGAGTCGGCATGCTGTATCTCCGCCCAGCCAGACTCACCAAACATGTTGTTCCGGTTCACGCGCTCAGTCACGAAGAGGGTCGAAGCTTGGTTGAGCACCATGCCCGCTGTCACCGCAGGCTGGAAACGGATGTCATACACACGAGTCGTGGCGTCATCCGGGGTGCCGTTCTTCCAACGCCACAACCCACCATTCGGACCTGCGGCGCCATCGGAGTTCCGGCGAATGCAAAGGCCAACGCCCGTCAGATTCGCACTGCCGGGGGGCCAGTCATTGGCATGTGCGGCGAAATTAGGCCAGTTGAACGTATTGTTGTCGGCCATGCCACCATGCTGAATCATGGAATAGCTGCGGCGTGTGCCCCGCCAGTCGCCAGTGTTGGGCTGGGTAAGCTTGTCCGCCGCGCACAACGCCCATTTCTCCGTCTGGG
>CAYQCZ010000247.1:0-6758 GCA_964415955.1 uncultured Verrucomicrobiota bacterium
TTGCATCCCTGCGTGATTACCGCCCGGGCGATCCGTTGCGGCACATCCACTGGAAAAGCTGGGCCCGCACCGGACGCCCCATTGTGAAGGAGTTTCAGGAGGAGTTCTTCATGCGTCATGCGCTGTTGCTGGACACCTTTGCGTCGAGATCCTTCTGTCCGGTGTTTGAAGAGGCGGTGTCCGTGGCGGCATCCTTTGCCGCCACCGTGGACACCCATGACACGTTGCTGGACCTCATGTTCATCGGGCCGCAGGCGTATTGCTTCACAGAGGTTCGCGGACTGGCGCACATGGAGCAGATGATGGAAATCCTCGCGGCGGTGGATGTCTTCCATGACAAACCCTTTGACTCCCTGGCGGAACTGGTGCTGGAACACGCCGCGACCCTGAGCGGATGCATCTGCGTGCTGCTGGCGTGGGACGAACCACGGCGGCAACTGGTGAAACGCATCGACGCACTGGGGTTGCCGGTGCATGTGCTGGTGGTCACCGAGCCTGATGCGCCGAGGCTGGACCCGGGGCCGACTGGTGCAGGCGTGAAGTTTCATCAGATCGAACTGGGCAAAGCTGCCGGGCAACTGGCGCGACTGGGATGATTGATGAAGATTGAACCATTCCAACCATGACACTGCCGCCATTTCTGATGACCAGCGCGCTGCTCTTCTGGGGCTGGCAGACGGGCATGATGGTGTTTGCCATGGGGATGGCCCTGGTGCTGGAACTGCCCCGCTGGACGGCGACACGGTGGGAGGTGGAGGACGGTGACTTCAAGCGCATCCGCGACCTGTGCTCCGTCCTGATCGTGGGAGCGCTGGTGTATGCAATGGTCACCCGTGATGCCACCAACGAGATCATGGAGTTCTTCCAGGCGGCGAACTTCACCGCGCGCGGACGGTCGATGCAGGAGGTGATGAACAGCATGTATGTGTTCGTGCAGTGGTGGCCGCTGCTGTTTCTGCCGGTCATGGCCGCGCAGGCATGGAACACCACGGCAGGCACGCCCTTTCACATCTACAGCTACATCCTGTCACGCAAACAGAAAAAGGGCGCCCCGGTGGCCAGAGGGCGTGTGGACGTCTCGTGGCCATATTTTCTGGTCGTGCTGGTGTCCGCCAGTTCGGCCAACAACCGATCCGGCGCATTCTATCCCGTGCTCTGCCTCATCGTGGCATGGGCCTTGTGGTGTCGTCAGCCCAGGCGTTTTCCAGCGTGGGTGTGGGGAATACTCCTGGCAGCGGTGGTCGCCGGCGGACAATGGGGGCACACCAGCATCCGCGGGTTGCAGAGCTATCTGGATGGCGCGATCACCCAGTGGATTTCCGACCTGGCACGGCGCGACTCCGGACGGCTCAGTGCGCGCACGGCCATGGGCCAGATTGGTCGCATGAAACTCTCGGGCCGCATCGTCATGCGCATGCAGGCGGAGGGGGCGGCGCCGTCCCTTCTTCGCGAAGCCAGCTACGACCAGCTTCTCAACACCACCTGGCGGGCCAGCGCCCCGGCTTACTTCGATCTTTTTCCCGAAGGCGATGATTTTGACACCTGGCCGATCATGCCGCCCGGGACCAACAGCGATCGCGTCACGATTTCAATGTCCGTGCCCAAAACGGAAGGCTGGCTGGCCTTGCCGGCGGGCACGACCACGCTTTCCAAACTGCCGGTGAACGATGTGCAGACCAATGCGTTTGGGTTCGTCTGGGTCCGGCAGACACCGGGCTTCCTCCATTTCACCGCGGAGCATGCGCCCGGTCCCACCAGGGATCGCCCCCCCACCTTTGGAAAACTGAATGACGGTTCAAACGATCTCGAAGTCCCGGAGGCGGAGCGTGCCGTCATCGCCGGGCTCGCGGGGGAGCTGAACCTGCGGCGTGGCACGCTCCACGAACGCACGGAGAAGATCATGGATTATTTCAGCAGGAACTTCACCTACACCACCTGGCTCAAGGCCCGGGAGCATCTTCCAAGGCGGGGTGAGACGGCCCTTGGCCGTTTTCTGACCATCGCCCGCAGTGGTCATTGTGAATACTTCGCCAGTGCGACCGTGTTGCTGCTGCGCGAGGCGGGCATTCCGGCGCGCTATGCCAGCGGCTATTCCGTGCAGGAAAAAAAAGGTGATGGTTACGTGATCCGGGAACGCCACGCCCATGCCTGGGCGATTTACTGGGATGACATGCAGAAGGCGTGGAAGGACCTCGACACCACGCCCGGCGGCTGGGCGGAAGTGGATGCCGAGGAAGGCGCGTCCATCTTCGAGCCGCTGCGGGATGCGTGGTCGAATCTCTGGCATTCGTTCAGTCTCTGGCGCCACACCGGGGAGAAGGGAGCCGTGCGGAAGTATGTGCTCATGACGGTGGCGCTGCTGCTGGTGGTGCTCGTGTGGCGTCTCCTGCGCCAGGGCAGGAGCAAGCGCACCGTGGGCGTCATTAAGACCGGTGCGGTGCCTGAAGTGGTCCGTCAGGGCATCGACTCGGCCTTCTTTCGCATCGAGGACGTGCTGGAGCGAGAGGGGCTGGAACGTCGCCCCGGCGAGCCGCTGTCCATCTGGCTGCGGCGGATTGAACCCTTGACCATGCTGCCGGTCGCACAGTTGCGTCCGCTGCTGGCCCTGCATTACCGGTATCGTTTCGATCCTGTCGGATTGACGGAGGATGAACTGCGTTCTTTGTCAACCGGCGCCACAGCATGGATTCAGAGCATTGCCTCAGCCCGACCGGATGATGGCGGTGGGACGAAGCCTTCCGTGGCCATTGATGCGGCGCGTTTGTGAACTCCCTCTGAATAACTCGCGCGCCCGGCGGCGTCATTCCACTTGACCCTGCATAAGTATGCCATAAGTATGCCATTCAAATGCCGAGAATGCCGAACAAAGTCCGGACGGTAACGATCACGGTGTCCACGACACCGCCGGTGGTTGATTATCTTGAGCGGCTGGTGGCCACCGGGTTGTTTGGCAAAAACCCGGCCGAGGCGGCGGAGCGGTTGATCAGCGATGGCGTGAAGCAGCAACTGGCCGAGGGCACATTGATCCGGCCTGGCCGGTTGAAAGCTTGAAGGGCGCTTTGCGGTGCGGGCATCGGAAGGCGCAGGGTGTGTTGTTCCGGGGTTTTGGAATGTTGGCGGCAGACGCCTTGGTTTTGTGGGCCGCGTCTGAGAGGCTGACGCGCAGCTATGACATTTTCCTTTTACATGCTGGCAGACGCGAGCGTGTCCTACGTGTGGGACAAGGCGTCGATTGAAGGCAAAATCATCATTTGCTTTCTCGCGCTGTTTTCCGTCTTTGCCTGGACGGTGATGGCCGCCAAGGGGCTGCAAATGCGGCGGGCCAGGAAGCTCAACCATTTCTTTGACCTGGAATTCCGGGCGCAGTCCAACGTGATGAGCATTTTCGACAAAAGGCTCCAGGTCGATGGCTGTCCGCTGTTCAACGTTTACAAGGAAGGCTGCACGGAGGTGGACCAGCGCCTGCGCGGCAATGCGGGTGAGGGTCGCAAACGTTACATCTCCATGAAATCCATGGAGCATGTGAAGCGCACCCTTGAGCGCACCGTGGCGCAGGAATCGCTCAAACTGGAATCCGGGCTCATCCTGCTGGCCATCGCCGTCAGCGGCGGGCCCTTCCTCGGACTGCTGGGCACGGTCTGGGGCGTGATGATCACCTTCAGCGACGTGGGCATGATGGGCAAGGCCGACCTGGCCACGATGGCACCGGGTGTTTCGGCCGCGTTGTCCACCACCGTGGCAGGCCTGCTGGTGGCCATCCCATCAATGTTTGGATACAACTGGCTTGTCCACAACCTTCGGGTGCTGACCGTGCAATTGGACAATTTCGCCCAGGAACTGGCCTCCAAAATGGAGGTGGAATTCCTGAAGGACGATTGAGCACCGCAGTCCGGGGGCGCAAGAAATGCGGCCCGATGCAGATTTGCCTGAGTAAGTTTTGAGTTTCTCCGTCGAACAAACCTGATCATGCGTCGATTTTCACAACGCACCCACCTGGTGACGCTGAACGAGATCAACATCACGCCGCTGCTCGACCTGGCGTTCGTGCTGTTGATCATCTTCATCATCACCACGCCCTTGCTGGAGCAGGGGCTGGCCCTGCAACTCCCCGCAGGTGGCAGGCCGGACCAGAAGATCGAGCGCAGCGACATCCAGACGGTGGAGGTCAGCAACCAGGGCGTATTCATGCTCAACGGCCGCCGGATGACCCTCGACCAGGTGGAGTCCGCGCTCGTGCAGACGGCGAGGCAGAATCCCAGGATGGTGGTCTATGTGCGCGCTGACGAGGACGGCCCCTACAAGCTGGTGGCCGGCGTCTTGAACCGCTGTGAACGCAACGGCATCACGCGCGTCTCCCTGCGCACGGAGGCCATCGAAAACCGAAAAACCCGGTGAACCCGCTCCAGAAAAAATGCTTCATCGCCTCGGCAGCTGTGCACGGCCTGCTCGTGCTGGTGGTGTTTCTGGCCCCGGCGTTCATCGTGCCGAAGAAACAACCGCCCGAGGCGCCGTTCATCGACATCATTCCACCGACGATCATCGACAGCCTGTTGAGCGGGGGGACACCCAACGTGCAACCGCATGAGATGCGCACCGCGCCGCCCGTGGCCGTGGCCCCTGCGCCACCGCCACCTGCGCCCGCGCCTCAGATCGTTCAGCCCAAGCCCGTGGAGCGGGCTCCTGAACCCGAACCGGAGCCTGAACCTGTCAGGCCCCCGCCCGTGAAGGCCGTCAGTGACATCCCCAAGATCGAACCGGAGAAGAAAAAGCCCACGCCTCCAAAACCAGAGCCTAAAAAGGAAACATCCAAACCGAAACCCACGGTCAACCTCGACAGCAAGGTGGTGGAACTGAACAAAACAAAGTCCACCTCGACTGCCGACAGCCAATCCAAGGCCGAGGAAAAGGCCCGCAAGGAACGTCAGCAGCAGATGGACCGTGCCGCCAAACTGGCCGATGAACAGGCCCGCCGCGTTGAAAACGCCATCGCCGGATTGAAGGAGAACCTGACCGGATCGACCGAGGTCTATATTCCCGGCTCCGGCAGCGGTTTTTTTGCCAATTACGCCCAGGTGGTGAAAAGCATTTATGACCGCAACTGGGTGTTCCGCGATGACATCGCCGACCTCCGCATGAGCGTCAAAGCCACCATTACCATTGCCCGGGATGGCACGGTCATCAACGCGCGTGTCACGGGGCCGAGCGGCACGGCGGTTCTGGACCGCTCCGTGCGCGACGTGCTCAACCGCGTGAAATACATCGCACCCTTCCCCGAAGGGTCCAAAGACTTGGAACGCACTTTCGAACTGAACTTCAACCCCGCCACCCGACGAGCCACAGGATGAAACTGACCCGGACATTGACCCTCATCACCACCGCCGCCCTTTCCATCGCGACACTGGCTGCGCAGCAGTCGGCCATCGACATCGAAGGCTCGCGCGCGCCCGGCTCGGAAAAGTTCATTCCCGTCAGCCTCACCGGTTTTTCCGGCGAAGTGGCCTCCGCGCTCAAGTTTGATTTGGAAGTCGCCGGATTCAATTTCGTCAGCGAATCGCAGGCGGCCTACATCATCTCCGGCAGCAACAACGACCGCGTGGAAGGCCGCGTGGTGGACCGCGTCACCAAGTCCACGCTCCTGGCCAAGGCCTACACCGGGGAGAACCAGCGCCGTCTGGCCCACGCCTTTGCGGATGACATCGTGCTGGCCATCACCAAGAAATCAGGCATCGCGCAGGGACGCATCGTCTTCAAGGTGGACACCGGCAGCCAGAGCGAAATTTATGTGGCTGACTACGACGGCTACAACGCAACGAAAGTCACGGCGGACAACTCGATTGTGGCTGCGCCGTGCTGGGTGCCCGGACAGCGTTCGCTGCTTTACACCACCTACAAGTTCGGCCTGCCGACGATTGTGAAGCATGATTTGAACACCGGTGAACGGGGCTTTGTGGCGCGTTATGGCGGGCTGAACACCAGCCCCGCCGTTTCGGGCAGCGGCAGCCGCGTGGCCATGATTCTGAGCAAGGCGGGAAGTCCGGATGTGTATGTGGCCGATCTTGACGGTGGCAATCTCAAGCGCCTCACGGAAACCCGCGAGGACGAATCCTCCCCCTGCTGGTCCCCCGGCGGAGACACCCTGTGTTTTGCCTCCCGGCTGACCGGTAAGGCCCAGCTTTACACAGTCTCCGCCTCGGGCGGTTCCATGCGCCGCTTGAGCACCGCAGGCGTGGCCAATGCCACCGAACCTGACTGGTCGCCGGACGGGCGCACGATCATTTTCACCTCGCTGATGGGCTCGTTCAATCTGTGCACGGTGCCTGCAAACGGGGGGAATGCAACGGTTCTGGTCGAGGGAGAGGATGCCTCGTGGGCCCCCAATTCCCGGCACGTCATCTTCACGCGACGTGCTGGCAATCGGCGTGTCCTTAGTTTGCTTGACGTGTCAACCAAGCGCGTGAAGGATATCAAACAAGTTTCGGGAAGCTGCTCACAGCCCGGTTGGTCGCGGTAAGTTTTCCGGATAGAATACCCATGAAAGTCTCCAAATTCGGCATGTTGGCGGCGGCCTGTCTGGCTGTCATATCGATTTCAACCGGTTGCAAACACCGGCCCAAGGATCTCACCGTGATCGACGGCAAGAAGATCACGCCCCCGCCGGACCCCACGCCCACCCCCGCCGGAACCACCGGACGCAACACCAATGTCCCGGACATCGGCCGCGGCACGCCGCAGGCGTGGTCGTCGGGGGTGGGCACCGC
>CAYQCZ010000248.1:0-6755 GCA_964415955.1 uncultured Verrucomicrobiota bacterium
CAGCAGCACGGATTTGGAGACGGCCATCCAGGCGGCGCAGCATCGATTGAATGACGCGGACCGTGGACGGCTCTGGGACCTGTTCCATCGGCGGTCGGAGGCTTCACCCTTGCGCCTGGTCGGACTGGCCACGGAGTCGCGCCGTTTCCTTGCCGGAAGACTGCGGCATGAACCGCTGCGCGAACTCATCTCCCTGGACCTGGCACTGGAACAATTCATCCGCACGGTGATCGAACGCAGCATTCACCAGCACCTCGGATTGGAGGCGCTTGCGGGGCTTTGCAGCCTGGTGCTTGAAAACCTCATCATCACAGACGATTCCAACCCGGAGTTTGCCCTCGTGCTGAAACATTGGGCCAGGCTGCTTGAACATCGCGAGCAGGATGCAGTCTGGGCGCTGCATGCCAAATCGGTGGCTGACCGCGCAGCCCGCGTGCTGGGCGGAGAGATTGACGCCATGTATCAGCGCCTCCAGCCCATGGCGGCGCACCTTGGAAATGCCTTTCATGCCGAGCCGTGGACCATCGAACTGTTCAGCGAGGAGGTGGTGCGTGGCGGAAGCCTTGGTTTCACCTTGTCCATGCTGCTGCACCACATCGACCCGCTGCTGCGGCGCATGGCGAACCTTGGCCCGTGGCAGATCGTCAGCCGGGGACACGCCACAGGCACGGTGGAGGTCAGCCCGAGCCTCAAGGCCATCCAGCATCGCGTGTTTGAGAAGCCCACGGTGGTCGTTGCCGATGCAGTGCATGGCGACGAGGAGATCCCGCAAGGAGTAACAGCCGTCATCGCACCGAACGTGACGGATGTGGTGTCGCACGTGGCTGTGCGGGCGCGCAATGCAGGACTGCTGTTTGCCAGTTGCCTGGACAGCCGTTTGCTGGAGGAAATCAAGGCTTTCAAGGGGCGGCCGTTGGAACTGGAGGTGACTTCAGGCGGCGACGTCGTGTTCCGTGAAACGGCCGCGCCGCAATCCTCTGGAACTGCGTCTTCCGCGCCGGCACCGGCCACTTTCAAACGCCCGGTGCTTTCATCGGACAGTCCATGGGCGCTTCCAATGGCGTCGTTTCAACCGGGATTGCTGGGCGGCAAATCCTGTCATCTGGCACAACTCCGTCAAAAGCTTCCCGACTGGATTCATGTCCCGTCATCGATGGCCATTCCATTCGGCATTTGCGAACGAACGCTGTCGGATGCTGACAACAGCAACATCGCCTCACGTTGTGAGGAACTGGCCCGGAACATTGGCGACAACCCAGACGGGACGCTGGCAACACTGCGGGAGGCCTTGCTGGAACTGCACGCACCAGACGCATTGAAACAGGCTGTCCGTGAGGTGTCACAGGCTTCAGGCGTTTCCGTGGGAAGCTGGGACGCGGCGTGGGAGTGCATCAAGCGCGTATGGGCTTCCAAGTGGAACGAGCGCGCGTGGTTGAGCCGCCGAAGCCGTGGTTTGGCGGACGGAGATCTTTTCATGGCCGTGCTCATCCAGGAGGTGGTGCCAGCAGATCATGCCTTTGTGATGCACACGGTGAATCCTGTCACCGGATCGGGGGATGAGCTTTATGTCGAACTGGTGTGCGGCCTCGGCGAGACGCTGGTGGGAAACCATCCCGGTCGCGCCATGGGTGTCGTGGTGGACAAGCGCACGCTGGATTTCAACGTCGTTTCGTTTCCCGGCAAGAGTTTCGGCCTGTTCGGTGGCGGATTGATTTTCAGGTCCGATTCCAACGGCGAGGATCTCGACGGCTTCGCGGGTGCCGGTCTCTACGACAGCATCCAAGCGCCTTCACCGGAGGCAAGGTTGCTTGATTACTCCGATGAACGGCTGATCTGGAACCGGGCGATTCAAAATGAATGGATCCAGACCATAGCCCGGGCCGGATTGGAGGTGGAACGTGCTTTTGGAACGGCCCAGGACGTCGAGGGCGCGATGGTAAACGGCCAGTGCCACATTGTTCAAACACGTCCACAGGTTGGCTTGAAGTGAGGCGACATGATTCACATCGGGAACCAAACTGCATTCTCCGCAGGTCATTTGATGGAGCCCTTCGAGTTCGCGCTCGGGCATGGCTTCAGCGCCTTTGAATGGTTTCCAGACCGAAACGCATCGGGCACCGGGTGGGACGAGGCGGATTTGGATGCGGCCGTTCGTGCCAGCATTCGCACGGTCAGTATGGAGCGCGGTCTGAGGCTGAGTGTGCATGCCCGATGGCAGGCCAATCCCCTGCATCCGGACTCATGGCCGCTGCTGGTCAAGGATGTGGAACTGGCCTCGGACATCGGCGCAGTCCTGCTCAACATCCACCTCCAGACCGAGCAGGGCATCCCGGCATTTGTGAAGGCCATCCAACCGTTGATGGAACTGACGGCGGAGCGCGGGATGGAACTGGCCATCGAAAACACCGTGATCAACGCGCCCGAGGACTTCAATGCGTTGTTTGATCACTTGCGCAACCGCGCTGCCGGCCACGTTTGCATGTGTCTGGATGTGGGCCACGCGAACCTCTGCGCCGCCACGCGCAACGATTATCTGGGGTTCATGGACAGGCTCGACAGTCACGTCCCCATCGGACATGTGCACCTGCATGAAAACTGGGGCGACCGCGACAGTCATCTGACCATCTTCACCGGGCCGTCCGCACAGGATGACCGCGGGGTGCGCGGTGTGTTGAAGCGTCTGGTGGACCGTCAGTTTTCCGGCTCCATCATCCTCGAGCAATGGCCGCAACCGCCAGAGTTGCTGGTTCACGCCCATCGCCGACTGATCGTGCTGTTTTGTGAGCTTGTCCCGGCCGCCACGACCACGCCGGACACACGACTGGCGGACCAGACGCAGCCCGTGCAGGCGCATGATCAAGCTGCGGCAAAGCCTCCTGAATCTCGCAGGCCTCCTGATACCGGTGTTTCACCACCTCCGACGGCGGATGCAGGCGGGCAGCGCAGCGGGCTGGCCGGCGCATTGATCTCCGGGCACGCCGCCCATGGGAGCTGGCGGCGGCGGCTGGAACACATCGCCGAACTCCTCGCCGCCGTGGATGCATCAGCGAGCACGACGGCTTTGGCGGATGTCGCGGTCTATCTGCGTTTCATCGGCACGGGACAGGTGGCTTGCACGGAGGATGGCGGGCACTTCCGCCCCAGCCACCACGCACGTGCCTCCATTGAAATCCAGGACCGCCTGGCGCAACTGTCCTCCCCGGAAAACAGCTTCATCATCCGCAAGATTCTCCCATGGCTCCCTTCGGGCGATGCCATGTTCACCCGTGCCGAGCCCTTGACGCGCATCCGGGACATCGCGCATCGCAACGACATCCCTTCCGATCTCAAGCGCGAGATCAAAGCGACGCTCCAGAACAAACTGCACCGCTGCGCCGGGCCGGAGGACTTGGCGACATCCAAGGCGTTGCTGGAGCGTATTACAGCGCCGGGCACGCACTATTCACCGGAGTTTGTGGAACAGTTCCGGGTGTTTCATGGCGAGCTGGAGGCGTTTTTCAACGCACAGCCCCTGCAGGCCAGGCTGCGGCGGCTGGCGACGGGGGATGCGCCGGGTTTGAAACACATCGTCACGGAGTTTCTCGATGCATCCACGGAGGCTGCTTCAGAGATGGATGGAATTCTGCATCTGCTCCGCTTGTCCATGCGGCTGCGCGGGGCGCTGCAAGCGGTGGTCCGGCAAGTGCAGGGTGCAGCGTCGCAGGACGCCCTGCTGGCGGACATTGGCCTGGATGAGTTTGCCTTTGTGCATCTGGGCCGTGCGGTCAACGTGCTGGAAACCGGACCGGACCGCCCGTCGGCCCTCGATCATCTTGAATGCCTGCAACTGGCCGTGGCGAACGTGCGATTGTCCGGCATCGAACCGGAGGAATGCCGCGCCATCGAATCTGAGATTGCCGCCTGGAGGAACGGTTTCCTGCCCGATGATCGTGACCACTGCCTCCGGCTCAAGGCCAGTGTGGACCGCTGCCGCAGGCTGGGGGATTCGTATTCGGAGCGCATCTTTGAGGTGTTTTCTTCGAGGGTGTCGCTTCTCGGAAGGGCCCTGGGAGTGGACGAACGAGCCATCCAGGTGACTTGTGAGGGGGATGTCCGCAGTCATGTGGTTTTCCAGTTGTCGAGGCTTGCCACGCTGATGCTGCGCGAGTTGAGGCTTCGATTGCAGATGGGGCCGTGGGATGTGCTCGCTGGCGGATGTGCGATCGGGCGTGTGCGCGTGGCGGAGCATCTGGATGTCGCCGGGGGCGGCAAGCCCGAGGAAAGCAGCATTTTCCTGCTGCGCCGGGTCACCGGCGACGAGGACATTCCGCGAGACATGAAGGGGCTCCTGGTGGGGCATGACCTCCCGCATCTGTCCCATCTGGCCGTGAGGGCACGGCAGGCGGGCGTGGTGGTGGCCGTGTGCGAGGAACCGGAGGTGTTCGAGGCGTTGCACACCATGCATGGGAGGACTGGCGTGCTTGAAGCCCTGGCAGGGGGGCCATCCGCCGTGACCCTGCGTCCGCTTGAGACTTCCACAGGGACTTCGGCGCTGGCGGAACACGATGCGCGGCAGACAGTGATTCCGTCCGGCGGTGCATCCACGTCCATGGAGGATGTGCCGCCGGATGTCCGGGGCGCTGGGCGGGTTCTTCCGGTGATCTCGGCTGTGTTGGGTTCGTGCGGCGGCAAGGCGGTGGGTGCGCGCCGGCTGGAGGAGCTGTCAAAGAACAAGGATTCCGGCTTCCGGACACCCCGAAGCGTGGTTGTTCCTTTTGCCGCCATGGAACAGGCGCTGGCGTCGTCGCCCGCACTGCACGAACGCCATCAAGCGTGGCTGCGCAACATCCAATCCACCGCCACGCCCGCACCGGAGGCGTTGGATGCCCTGCGGCATGGCCTGGGTGAGGTGGCGGTTCCGGAGGATTTGATCCAGGACATTCACCGATCCTTCCCGCAGGACCTTCCGCTGATGGTCCGCTCCAGTGCCAGCGGTGAGGACATGGAGGCCGATGCCGGAGCCGGATTGTATGATTCCGTGCCCGTGTGGGACCGGCATGGGCTGCCACAGGCCATGCGGAGGGTGTGGGCCTCGTTGTGGACCGGGCGGGCGGTTTCCAATCGCTCACAGGCCGGATTGCCCCATGCCGGCGCCCGCATGGCATTGCTGGTGCAGGAACTTGTTCCGGCCGGCTATTCCTTCATCCTGCACACGGCCCATCCGGCGACCCATGATCCTTCGATCGTCCGGGTGGAAATTGCGCCCGGACTTGGCGAGGTGCTCGCCTCGGCGGCAGTGCGCGGGACGCCATGGCGCGTGGACGTCTCCGTGGCCGGGAATGCCTGCGATGTGATGGCGTTTGCCAGTTTCAGCCGTGCATTGATGCCCGGAGGCGCATCGCCGCCGGGCTGGATGACGGTGGATTACTCCAAGCTTCCGCTCTCACTCAACCCCCCGCAGTTGCGCAAGATCGCCCGGCGTCTGGCGGCCATCGGCAAGCATGTCGAGGCGTCATTTGGCCGGCCTCAGGACATCGAGGGTGCGATGGTGGGCGACGAGATTTACCTGGTGCAATCAAGGGCCCAGCAGGGCTTGAAACCACGCGGACCGACATGAACCAACCTCCCATTCTCGGACTTTTTCATAAGCGGTTTGAGGGCGATGACGCCCTGTTGCGGCTGGCCCAACTGCGCTTCCGCCAGTCGGGACTGGGCGCGGAGCCGTATGCGGCCACACCCGACGAACTGGAGCACATCTTCGGTTTCCTTCCGGGTGCCGGTGCGCCGGTGGTTGTCCATCTGCCCAGGCAGGTGAACCTGCTCGACCACGGCTGGCGCGAACTGGTGCTGGCGTTTGCCCGGCGCTTTGCCGGAAGAATCCATGGGATGGTGGTGCATGATCAATCGGAGATGGCGACACGCACACAGGACTACCGGCTGGCCGTGCGGGGACTGGACGAGGCTCTTGGCGACATAAGGAACGCGCCGCTGTTGTTCATTGAATATGCCGAAGGACTCGAACCCGGCCGCTTTGTGGAGTTCCACGAATCGATCGGCGATACGTCCCATGTCAGTGCATGCATCGATGTCGGGCACATCGGCATCCGGCAGGTGCGTGCTGCCTTCGCGACGCGGCATGGGGGGCTTGATCCATGCAGTTTGAAGGATCGCCCTGCGGAACTGGCATCCATGTTGGAATCTCTGCAGGCGGTCGTGCGCGGAGTGCTGCCGAATGTGGAAGGTGTGATTCGCGCCATCGGCGCCATCGGCAAGCCCGTGCACTTCCATCTGCACGACGGTCACCCGCTCTCGACGTTCAGTCCCTTCGGGGTGTCCGATCATCTGGGCTTCCTGACGGAGATTCCCGTCGCCAGCGAACACGAGGGCCGGTCTGCCGTGCCTGCGATGTTTGGCTTGTGCGGATTGCAGCGTGTGATGAACGCCGCGTGTTCAAGCGCATCTCCGGACAAGTTGAGCTTCACCGTGGAGATTCATCCCATGGGCGGCAGCCTGCCCTTGAGGGATGCCGCCGCGATGTTTCAGAGCTGGAAGGACAAGGCCAACGCCGAGCGGGCGAACCACTGGCTGGAAATCCTCTCCCAGAACGCCGTGCTCGTGCGGGCCTCATTGCAAAATGCGCTCGACGCAAAGTCCCGCCGGTGAACAATGAATCCATGGCAAGGGTGTCTCATGCGCTGGTCCTGAACTTCCACCAGCCCTCCGGCAATCTCCAGCAACTGCTCGACCACGATGAGTGGGAGGCCAGAGAACTGCTC
>CAYQCZ010000249.1:0-6701 GCA_964415955.1 uncultured Verrucomicrobiota bacterium
TATGTGGGGCAGCAGGTCCCGGTCAATCCTGGAGGCGGTGCAGCTGCGAAGAGCGAGACACTGAGCGGAAGTTGGTCATCCCGAGTTGGTCGGGACCCCCATCTCAAGCGACGCTACAAGAAGACCCTCTCGGCCATCGAGCTCAAGCAGCAGTCCTCCAACGTGCGCATCACCTCCGGCAGCCAGGATCTGGACGTGATGTGCGGGGGCGGCTTCTTCCGCGACTCCATCATTCTGATTTCCGGCGCGACGGGCACGGGCAAGACGCTGATGGCCACCGAATTCATGGCCGGCGGCATCAAGAAGGGCGAACGCTGCCTGCTCTTCGCCTTCGAGGAGAGCCGCCAGCAGTTGTTCCGCAATTCCATCGGCTGGGGCGTGGATTTTGGGAAGATGGAACAGGAAGGCCAGCTCAAGGTGGTGTGCGAGTATCCCGAGACCGCCGGCATGGAGGACCACCTCATCCAGATGAAACGCGCCATCGAGGCGTTCAATCCCAGCCGCGTGGCGGTGGACAGCCTTTCGGCGCTCGAACGCATCTCCACGGTGAAGAGCTTCCGCGAGTTCGTCATCGGCCTCACCTCCTTCATCAAGCACCGGGAGATCGCGGGCCTGTTCACGGCCACGACGCCCAACCTGCTCGGCGGCGCCTCGGTGACCGACGCGCACATTTCTTCCATCACCGATTCCATCGTCCTGCTGCGCTACGTCGAGATGTATGGCGAGATGCGGCGCGGGCTGACGGTGTTGAAGATGCGCGGATCGATGCACGACAAGGACATCCGGGAGTTCAGCATTGACGGCACGGGCATGCACATCGGCAAGCCCTTCCGCGAGGTCACCGGCATCCTGGCCGGGGCTCCGCGCCACGCCAGCGGCTCGGAAGTGGAGGCCATCCGGCAGTTGTTCACCTCGGAGTAGATGTCATGAGCGACGCCCCGGCCACCATTCTGGTTGTGGATGACAATGCCCCGGCGCTGAAGGCGACGATGCGTGTGCTGTCGCAGGCGGGCCACCGGGTGATCGGCGCGGAAACCGGTGCCGCCGCGGTGGAACTGGCGGCACGGGAGAAACCGGCGCTGGTGCTGCTGGACGTCATGCTGCCCGACATTCCGGGTCCGGAGGTGTTGCGGCGCATCCATGCCGATGCCGGGCCGGGAAGCTGCTCGATCGTGCTGATGAGTGCGCAGCGGATCGGCCCGGATGCCAAGTCCGAGGGACTGGACGCCGGCGCGGATGGCTACATCGTGCGGCCCGTCAGCTCCGAGGAACTGCTGGCCCGGGTCCGCAGCCACCTGCGCCAGCAACAGCTTGCCTCCGAACTGCGTGCCAGCGAGGCGCGGTTCCGCACGATGATCTCCAACCAGGCGGACGGGGTTCTGGTGGTGGACCACTGGGGGATCATCCGCTTTGCCAATGCGGCGGCCGGGGAAATCTTCTGCCTGAACGTCAGCGAACTGATCAACACGCCCTTCGGGCATCCCCTGGGCCGGAACGATCCCACCGAGATCGAGGCGGTGCGGCCTGGCGCTGATGCTCGGATGCTGGAGATGCGGATCAGCGAGACGCAGTGGGACGCCAGGCCGGCCAGCCTGATCACGCTGCGGGATGTGACCCAGATTCGCCGGAACGTCGAAGCGCTCCGACGCAACGAGGAACTCCTCCGGGGTGTGTTTTCCCAGGCGGCCGCAGGCATCTGCCTGGCGTCGCTGGAAGGCCGTTTCCTGAAGGCCAACCAGCGGTTTTGCGAGATTGTCGGCTACACCGAGGAGGAGCTTCTCGCCCTCCACTGCGCCGCCACCACCCACCCGGATGACCGGGGTTTCGAGGCGGACCTGATTCAACAACTCATAAACGGGGAAATCGCCTCACCGCAATGGGAGAAGCGATACCTGCACAAGAACGGTTCCGTGGTGTGGGCCCATCTCACCCTCTCCCTGCTGCGGGATGAACAGGGCGGACCGAAACACTTCATCGGCGTCATCCTGGACATCACCGAGCAGAAGCGGGCGGAAATGCTGCTGGCCACGCGGGCACGGCAGCAGCAGGCGGTTGCCCGGCTGGGTCTGGAGGCTACGCGCACCAATTCGCTGGAACCTTTGTTCCAACTGGTGACCAGCACCCTGGCCGGGGCGCTGGATCTGGAACTGTGCAAGGTGCTCCAGCTCGCGCCGGATGGACGGCACCTGCGGCTCGTGGCCGGCACCGGCTGGCAGCCCGGCCTGGTCGGCACGGCCACCGTGGGCACCGATGTGGCATCCCAGGCGGGCTACACCCTGAAACAGGGCGGTCCGGTGACGGTGTCGGATTTGCGAAAGGAGACGCGCTTCAAGGCGCCGCCCCTGTTGTCCGACCACGGGGTGGTCAGCGGCATGAGCGTCGTCATCGAACTGCGCGGCAAGCCCTGGGGGGTGCTGGGCGTGCACTCGCGTCAGGAGCGCGCCTTCTCGGAGGAGGACGCACAGTTTCTTCAGACGGTGGCGACGCTTCTGGCGGTGGTGATCGAGCGCCTGGCCGCCCAGCGGGAACTGGTGGCCAGCGACCGGCGCATGCGCGAGGCCCAGCGCATCGCGCGTCTGGGCAGTTGGGAGCTGGACCTCGGCGCGGGACAATTGATCTGGTCGGATGAAGTTTTCCGCATCTTCGGCCTTCAGCCGGAGCGCTTCGGCAGCAGCTACGAGGCGTTCTTCAACTGCGTGCATCCCGATGACCGCGCGATGATGCAGGCGGCCCAGGACAGGGCCCTGGCCGGCGTGGCACCGCTGGAGATCGAGCACCGCATCATCCGGCCCGATGGGGACGTCCGTCTGGTGCGGGAACGGGGCGAGTTGATTCGCAACGAGGCGGGGGAGGCTGTGGCGCTGACGGGCACGGTGATGGATGTCACCGAACTGCGGGCGGCCCAGCGGGAGAGTGAACGCATGGCGTCCATGCTCACCGTGGCCCAGTCCGTGGGCAAGGTGGGCAGTTGGGAAACCGACCTTTCCGACCTGACGGTCATCTGGTCCCTGGAGACCCACCGGATTTTTGAAACCAACCCCAAAACATTCCAGCCCACGCACGCGGCGTTTTTGAAATGGGTGCATCCGGATGACCGCGCCCGGGTGGACCAGGCGTTCCATGATTCCCTCAAGTCGGGCGGCGCGCATTTCATCGAGCACCGGATTGTGGTCGGTGCCGGGACCGAGAAGACGGTGGAGGAACGCTGGCAGATTTTTGCCGATGCCCATGGACGTCCGGAGCGGGCCGTGGGCACATGCCAGGACGTCACGGAACGCCGGCGCGCGGATGCCGCGCTGCGCGCCAGCGAGGAACGGTTCCGCACCATTTATCAACTGGTCCCGGTCTCCATCTGGGAGGAGGACTGGTCGGAAATCGTCCGCATGGTGCAGGAGCTTCGCCAACGCCGGGTGAAGAGTTTTCCGCAGTATTTTGAGAAGCATCCGGACTGGGTGGCGGAAGCCCTGCGCGCGGTCCGCATTCTCAACGTCAATGACGCGACCCTCCGGCTCTTCGAGGCGGAGAACAAGGAGCAGTTGCTCAAATCGCTGGAGACGGTGTTTGCAACGGAGGACACGCTGCCGGGCTTTGTGCGGGAACTGGAGGCCCTGGCGTCCGGCGCCCCCATGCTCGAAACACAGATGGCCCTGCGCACCGTGAAGGGGCGGCGCGTTCATGTGCAGTTGTCCATGAGCTTTCCCCCGCTGGAAAACGGTTCGGGAACCGTGCTGGTCAGTCTGATGGACATCACGGCGCGGGTGCAGGCCGAGGTCGTGCAGAAGCTGGAGTCCGGCGTGCTCGAGTCGGTGTCCTCGGACGCTCCGCTGGTGCAAATCATGGAGGAACTGGCGCTGGGGCTGGAGAAGGTGATGCCAGAGGCCATTGCCTCCATCCTGCTGGTGGACGAGCGCGGACATCTCCGGCGCGGCGCGGCACCGGGCCTGCCCGAGGCTTACTGCCAGGCACTGGACGGCCTGCCGACGGGGCCCAATGTCGGCTCGTGCGGTGCTTCTGTTCATCGCAGGGAGCCTGTGATTGCGCGGGATATCGCCAGCGACCCGCTGTGGGCGGATTACCGGGGGCTGGCGCTCGAGCATGGACTGCGCTCGTGCTGGTCGTTCCCGGTGCAGATCGCGAGTGGCGAGGTGGTGGCCACCTTCGGGCTCTATCACCGGGAGCCACGGGATGCCCGTCCGGAGGAAATGGAGCTGGTGGACCGCCTGGCCCACATCCTCGGCATCGCCATCGAGCGGGACCGGAAAGAGCGGGCGCTGCGCGCGAGCGAGGAGCGGCTGCAGTTTGCGCTGGAGACCAACCAGATCGGCGCGTGGGAAATGAACCTGGTGGATCGGACGGCGCACCGCACCCCGCTGCACGACCGGATTTTTGGTCACGACCAGTTGTTGTCCGAATGGACGTATGAACGCTTTCTGGAGCATGTGCTGCCGGAGGACCGGGCGGAGGTGGACCGCAAGTTCCAGCACGCGGTGGACACGCTTGCGCCGTGGAATTTTGAATGCCGCATCCGGCGTGCGGATGGCCAGGTGCGCTGGATCTGGGCCACCGGCGGCCACGAACTGGACGCGCAGGGCGGTGCGCGCCGCATGTCCGGTCTGGTGCAGGACATCACCGAGCGCAAACGCGCCGAACAGGCGTTGCGGGAGAGTGAAGAACGCTTCCGGTTGATGATCGAGGGCAGCGAGCAGGTGCTCTTTTACACGCACGATCACGATCATAATTTTCAATACCTCTCCCCCTCCACGACGGCGGTTCTGGGTTACCGCCCCGAGGAACTGGTGGGCAAACCCTGCGAATGTCTGCTCATCCCGGATGACCCGCTCAATGACTCGGTGAACGACCTCACGGAACGCGCCCTGCGCGAGGGGGGGACCACCGATCCGTATCCCGCCGTGGTGCGGCACAAGGACGGGCGTCGGATCGTGCTCGAGATTGTGGAAAGCGCGATTCATCAGGAGGGGCGCATCGTCGGCATCCAGGGATTTGCGCGTGACATCACCGTGCGCGCCATGGCCGAGCAGGCCCTGAAGCGCAGCCAGACGCTCCTGCGCATTGCCGGACAGACGGCGCGCCTGGGCGGATGGATCTGTGAACTGGCCGGAGAAAAGCTCACCTGGTCGGATGAAACCTGCCGGCTGCACGACGAGCCGCCCGGATTCCACCCTCCGCTGGCCGACGCGATCAATTATTACGCGCCCGAATACCGGGAGCGGATTGTCCAAATGGTGACGGCCTGCATCCAGGAAGGCGTGCCGTTTGATTTCGAGGCGGAAATCATCACGGCCAAAGGACGGCGTTTCTGGGCACGGGGTATTGGCGAGGCGGTGCGTGACAAGGACGGCAGGATCACCGGTTTGCAGGGCGCGTTTCAGGACATTTCGCCGCAGAAGGCGGCGGAACAATCGCTGCTCGAAAGCCAGCGGCGTTTCCGCCAGCTGGCCGATGCCATGCCCTTCATCGTCTGGACGGCGGAGCCGGACGGCACGGTGGACTTCTCGAACGAGCAGTTCACCCGTTACACCGGGGTTGCGCAGACGGAGCCGCCCGCCTCACGGTGGCAGCCTTGCGTGCATCCCGACGATCTGGCGCTCTGCCTCTCGCAATGGCAGGCATCTGTTCGCGGGGAAAAAGCCTACGAAGTGGAATACCGCATCCGGCGGGGCCGTGATGGCACCCATCGCTGGTTCCGCGTCCAGGCGGAGCCGGTGCGCGACCAAGAGAGCCGGCTGGTCAAATGGTATGGCACCGGGGTGGACATCCATGAGGTGAAGCAACTGGAGCAGCAGGCCACCACGCTGGCCCAGCGCCTGACCACCACGCTGGAAAGCATCACCGACGCCTTCTTCACCCTCAACAAGGACTGGTGCTTCACCTACGCCAACAGCGAGGCCGAACGCCTTCTGCGGCGCAACCGGACGGAGCTGCTCGGCGGCAATGTCTGGGATCTGTTCCCGGAGGCGCGGGACACCCCCTTTGAACGGCATTACCGCCATGCCATGAGCGAAGGGGTCACCGTCGGATTCGAGGAGTTCTTCGGCCCGCTGGAGATGTGGGTGGAGGTGCGCGCCTATCCCTCCGACGAGGGACTGGCGGTGTATTTCCGCGATGTCACCCAGCGGCGCAAGGATGAGGAACAACTGCGCCTCCTCCAAACCTGCATCGCGCGTCTGAATGACATCGTGATGATCACCGACGCCGAGCCGATCGATGAACCCGGCCCGCGCATCCAGTATGTGAACGAGGCCTTCGAGCGGCGCACGGGGTTTCCCCCCGCCGAGGTGCTCGGCAAGACACCCCGCATCCTGCAGGGAGCAAAAACCGACCGTGCCACGCTCGACCGCATCCGCGCCGCGCTGACGAAGTGGGAGCCGGTGCGCGAGGAGTTGATCAACTACACCAAGGACGGCCGCGAGTTCTGGCTGGAACTGGACATCGTGCCGGTGGCCGATGCGAAGGGATGGTTCACCCACTGGGTGGCCATCGAGCGCGACATCACCGAGCGCAAACAGTCCGAGGAGAAGATCCGCCTGAGCGAGGAGCGGTTCCAACTGCTCTCCAAGGCCACCAACGATGCCATCTGGGACTGGAACCTCGAGACCGACGCCGTCTGGTGGAACGAGGGCTTCGAAATACTGTTCGGCTTCAAACGCGAGGAAATCGAGCCGGATTCCGAGTCCTGGACC
>CAYQCZ010000250.1:0-6685 GCA_964415955.1 uncultured Verrucomicrobiota bacterium
AATCCAGCGTATAGGGCCGCTTCGGGTGGCGGGCAATCTGTACACCCAGCCATGCTGACAGATTGGAATAAATCTGCTTCCGGGTCTCCGCCAGCTTCAGCTCAATCCGCTGAATTTCTTCATCAATGTCGATTCCCAGCGCCTGATTGTCCGGATGCTTCCGGAGTTCCTCAAGTTTGATCTGGAGTTCGAGGATGGGTTTCTCGAATTCAAGCTGATGCTTCATGCGCGCATCATGGTAGTGGCTGGGACGGGAGGCGCAACGGAGAATTCACCGGCGACCGGAGGCGGCACATCCACGGGTTGTGGATTCCAGACCTGCCCTTCCCGGGTGAACCCGGAATCAAGGTTCATATGCGGGCGTGAATAGAAACCCTTGTCGCCGTCCGGTCAGAACACATGGACCTCGAATGCGCCGTCAAACCACAGGCCGTTGAAATCGAATTGCAACGTGCCCTGGTCGAAGTCCGCGCCCACCCAGAGGATTTCGTTCCGCGAGCGCACACTGTTCAGCACCTCGGTGAACATCACTTCGTCCAGTGCGATCACCCGGTAGCGGTTGCGACGCAGGTCCGCCTTGCGCATCCATCGAAGCAGCTCTTCGGCATCCGCGGCGGACTTGCGCATGACCCACAGTTCCGCCTCGGGCACCTTGACGGCCAGCTTGTCGAGCTTGGTGGCGGTGCAGTCCCCGCATTCCACCCACAACACCGGACGCAGCTCGTAATCAAGCTGCACGATGTGCGGGACGAACGGGATGCTGTCCATGTGAAGCGCGGGTTCGATCTGGATGCGCTCGCGGTGAAACATCAGGAACGCGAGGAGCTTGAGCAGCACGTGCGCCTCCGTCTCAATGTCGCTCCTGCCCAGCACAATTTTGTGCGGCAGCGGCGGGCGGCAGTTCTCGCCCTTCAATTGGAAACTGTATTTCACGTGGCAGTCTGAACCCGTGTGGACGGACGACTGTGCCTCACCGTGGCAAATCATCCCATGCAAGATCAATGCCTCGTTCCGGCCCGCAGGCGGGCCCGCCATGGTTTCCGGTGATTTGCGGTGCTTTCACTTCAACCGCGGCTTTGCTACAACCCGCGCGGTGATGAGCCAGGACGCATCCTTCAAGGCCGTTGTGGTTGCGCCGGTGTATGATGATGCACTGGCGGCCGGGAGGCTGGCCGTGGAGCTGCGGGATGCGTTTCAAGGCAAGGATGTCTCCCTGCGACTGCTGTTTGTGGATGATGGGTCGCCGGTTCCCGTGGCGGAACAGTTGCAGGCGCCATATGGCATCGACGTGCAGGTGCTGCGGCTCAAACGCAATGTCGGGCACCAGCGTGCCATTGCACTGGGGCTGGCCCATGTCCACGAGCATCTGCCGTGTGACGCCGTGCTGGTGATGGATGCCGACGGGGAGGACCGTCCGGAGGATGCCCTGCGGCTGGTGACACAATGCCGGAGCGGGGGGCTGCGCAGCATTGTTTTTGCCGAGCGCACACGACGCAGCGAATCACTGCTGTTTCAGGTGCTTTACCGGCTTTATCAGGCCATTCACTGGCTGCTTACCGGCATCCGGGTGAAGGTCGGCAACTTCAGCGCCATTCCTGGATCGATGCTCGGATCCATCGTGACACTGCCGGCGCTGTGGAATCATTACGCGGCGGCGTTGTTTCAAGCCCGCCTGCCGCGTGAACTGCTGCCCACGGCCCGCGGACAGCGTTATTTCGGTTCCTCAAAGATGAATCTCCCGGCCCTGGTGATACACGGATTGCAGGCCATCTCCGTGTTCATCGAGATCGTGGCCGTGCGGTTGCTGCTGTTCCAGTTTTTCCTCGCGGTGGTGTGCGGCGCCCTCCTCATCCTCACGACGATGACGCCGGGGTTGGAGGGATCCCCCCTCTTCTTCACAGGGTTGCTGGCGGTGGTGCTCGGCCTTGGATTGGGGTTCTTTTCCCTGACACTCGGGCTGCTCGCACAGCGCAACCGCATGGATTTCATCCCCTGCCGGGATTACAGGCTGTTCGTCGCAGGGGTGAATGACGTGCCCTTCCGCGAGACGGAGGATTTGCCGTATGTGGGTGGTGAACTGGATCTTTTCGCCCGGGCGCGTCGCTGGAAGGCCTACTGGATGGCGATGATCCGGCCGCATCTTGGTTCAAACGTCCTTGAAGTGGGTGCGGGAATTGGCACCAACACGATGCTGCTTTTGAACGGTGCGTCGCGCCGGTGGCTGTGCCTGGAGCCCGACGCAAACCTTGCCGCGCGATTGGAGAAAAACCTCCAAATGCTCCCCGCCAGCGCTGCTTGCACGGTCAAGACCGGGACCGTGTCTTCGCTGTCCAATGATTCCCGGTTCGACACGATTCTTTACATCGATGTGCTGGAACACATCGAGAACGACGCTGCGGAACTGTCCCGGGCCGCGGCGCATCTCAGTCCCGGAGGGAAGCTCATCGTTCTCTCCCCGGCGCATCAGTGGCTGTTCAGTGAGTTTGACCGTTCCATCGGGCATCACCGCCGTTACACCAGGGCGACGCTCAGCGCCTTGAAACCTCCCGGCCTTGAATTGGTCCGTTGCTTCTATCTGGATGCGGTCGGGTTGCTTGCCTCCGCGGCCAACCGGTGTTTGCTCCGCCAGTCATTGCCCACCGCGGGCCAGATTGCCCTGTGGGATAGCGTGATGATTCCGCTCTCGCGAGTCACTGATCCCCTCATCGCCCGCAGCCTGGGCAAGACCGTGGTGGCCATCTGGGCAAAACCATCGTGACTGCTGCATTTCACAGGGACTGGCCTTGGCTTCTGGCATCGTGTCTCACGCTCGCGCTGGCCGTTTTTCACGCCTATGTCTCGGTGATGAGCGGCGTGTTCTCGCTGGATGAGGGCTACCTGATGATCACCGTGCAAAGCTTTCTGGAGGGGCAGTCGTTGTATGACACGGTTTACACGCAATACGGTCCCTTCTACTACCTCTACGAATGGATCGTTCATGCGCTGTTGCGCGTGCCATTGACGCATGATGCCACGCGCATCGTGACCGTGATCCACTGGGTGATTGCAGCGGCGTTGCTGGGGTTCGCCGGCGGACGGCTGCTGCGGTCGCGCTGGGCCGGGCTGCTTGTGTTCATGCAGGCCATGGCGCATCTCGGGGCGATGGCCAATGAACCCGGGCATCCGCAGGAACTCGTGGCGGTGTTGCTTGCGCTGGCAATGGTGGTTGTGACATCGCCGGGGGACAATCCGTGCGGTTCTGCGCCGACCGGCGCCGATGCCGCAGGAGCGCCGGAAGCCGGAGCCAGCTGGCACATGTTGCCGGTGGTCGCGGCGGCACTTGTGTTGATCAAGATCAACGTGGGCGTGTTGTTCGGGGCGGCGCTCGCGTTGTTGCTGGCATGGAATGGAACAATCCGGGTGCGCTCCAAGCTGGTGCATGGGATGATCCTCGCAGGCTGTGCAGTCCTGCCATTTGTGTTGATGCGACGTCATCTGGGCGCGGCATGGTGCCGGCATTACGCAGTGGTGCTGGCCTGTGCGGCGGCGGCCGTATGGCTCGCAGCATCGCGCACGTCGAAAGCTTCGGACAGGCCGGACGGACGGTTCGAAATGGCGGTGCTGTGGTTTCTGGTTCCGGCGGGCGTGATCGTGGCCGGCGTGATGGCCACGGGGACGTCGGCAGCGGGCCTTCTGGATGGGCTGCTGCTGACACCTCTGAAAACGCCTTCCATTGCACTGCTGCCCTTGAAGCTGCCTTCCGCGGTGATGGTGAACGCCGCGCTGTCCCTCGGGCTTTCCATTCTTTGCGTGCAGCGGCCTGCACGTGTCCGCGCAGACACACTGGTGCCACTGCTCAAAGGTCTGGTCGGACTGGCCGGCGTGTTGGCATTCGTGGGCATTGGCGAATTGCAACTCGGATGGCTCCTGCCATGGGCGTGGCTCATCATCCCCAGCCCCGGGAAGGCCGGTGAACACCAGCATCCGATGTTCGCTGCGCGCGTGTTCCTGAGTCTGGCAGCGGTGTGGCAGGGCTTGCAGGCGTATCCGATTGCGGGCAGCCAGGTCGCCTTTGCCACGCTTCTGTTCGTGCCTGTTCAGGTGGTTTGCCTCTGGGATGCGCTGGCATGGCTCAGGCATTCGCCACGAATTCAATCCGAACTGGCCTCCCCTGCCGGGAGGAAATCTGCCGGGATGCTGACTGCGGCAGGCCCGCTCGTGCTGCCCGGATTGTTCATGTTCGTGTGGCTTGAGCTGCCAGCCGTCTGGCGGCATTTCCAAGCTTGGGAACCCCTGCGTCTGCCGGGCTCGCATCTGATGAGGTTCGACCCTGCGGGCGCACGGGACATGCGCGCACTGATGTCCTATCTTTCGATGGAATCCGACACTTTCATCACCTATCCCGGTTACAACAGCTTTTACTTCTGGACGGGCAAACGTCCGCCCACACACCTGAACGCCACGGGCTGGGGACTGCTGACTCACGACCAGCAGGAGGCGATCCTCGACGCCGTTCGCCGGCACCCGCGTGCCAAGGTCGTGCTCGTGACTGAATTGGTGAAGAACTGGCCTCAGCGTGTGCCTGAACAGCTGGCTCCGCTGGGCGCGTTCGTGCTCAACGAGTGCCGGGTTGTTCGGGAGTTCGATATATTCACCATCCTTGAGGTCAAGGCTCCCGACTGAATTGACAGAGCTTTCCGAGGCACTGAGCGGGCCGCGCTTGATGCGACGGACGATGGTTTTCAGGCTGGCATGGCGTGCAAGGCGGGTGGAAAGTCGCAGCATGCGATTCCGCGATTCTGTTTTATGGGCAATCTTCCATGCACCCATCCTCGCTTCGATGGTGATGTCCGCGATGGCTGCCGGACTGCAATCCGATGTTTTCTCCATCCCATGGGTGGACCTGGATGCTGAATCGCACCGACAGGTGGTGGTGGACCGCGAACCGGGTCAGTATCTGGGGCACCCCACAACGCTCCTGCTCGAGGACGGAAAGACCATGCTTTGTGTGTATCCCAAGGGGCACGGGCGGGGCGGCATCGTTTACAAGCGCAGCAGTGACGGGGGACGCACCTGGAGCGAGCGCCTGCCAACACCCGCAAGCTGGGCCACCAGCAGGGAGGTGCCCACGTTGCACCGCGTCATCGGGCCCGAGGGCAGGCGGCGTGTGATCATGTGGTCCGGATTGTATCCTGCACGTCTCGCCGTGTCGGAGGACGATGGGGTGACGTGGGGAGAATTGAAGCCGGCAGGCGACTGGGGCGGCATCGTGGTGATGGGAAGCGTGACGGATTTACGGACAGCCAGGGGGCATTATATGGCGCTTTTCCACGACGACGGCCGCTTTCTCACCAGTCCGCCCGCCCCGAAGATTCCTGTCGAATTCACGCTCCTGAAAACCTTGTCTGCTGATGGCGGGCTGACGTGGTCGAAACCGGAATCCATTTACCAGTCCACGGACGTGCATTTGTGCGAGCCGGGCCTGGTGCGCTCGCCGGATGGCCGTCAGATGGCCGTGCTCCTGCGGGAGAACCGCCGCGTGACGAATTCGCACATCATTTTTTCCGATGACGAGGGCATGACCTGGACGCCGCCAAGGGAGCTGCCGAACGAACTCACCGGGGATCGCCACACCTGCAGGTATGCCCCGGACGGGCGGTTGTTCATTTCGTTCAGGGACATTTCTCCCAAGTCGCGCAAATCGCCGACTGAAGGTGACTGGGTGGCCTGGGTGGGGCGTTACGAGGATCTGGGGAAAGGTGCTGCCGGCCAGTATCGTGTGCGGCTCAAGGACAATCACAAAGGTGCGGACTGCGCCTATCCCGGCGTGGAAGTGCTGCCGGATGGCACGATCGTCAGCACCACCTACGGCCATTGGACGCCAGGTGAACAACCCTACATCCTCAGCGTGCGGCTCAAACTGGAAGAACTGGATGCACGGACACATCGGCCATGAACACCCGCTGCCGGACCGATGAAGCCTGCCGAATCACCTGATTCCGAGGAGCGACGACCGGGCGAGGCGGTCTGGATACGACTGCTGGAATGGTTTGGCATCCTGTCCGGAATTTACATCATGCCGTTTGTGGTGGTGTTCATCGACGAGTTCGTGCTCAGGACATACTGGTTCGTCAATCATCTGCCCGCAGGAATGGAGGGGATCTTCAGGGCGGTTTATCCCTTCCACAGGCTGTTTGTCCCTGGATTGCCTTGAGGCGCCATGTTTGAAAATCCGTCTGAATCAATGCTTGCACGGAGGGGGGTGGTTGTTAAGTTCCAATGCCGTTGGATTGAACCTCCCTCATAGGAGATGTGAACATGAACAAGAAGAAAACACTGAAAACCAAGACTGAAACCACGACAGTCGCGTCCAAGCCAGCCGTGAAACCGGCGGTGGCCGCCGCGCCTGTATCCACCCCCACCGCGCCGAAAGCTCCCACAGCCGCAAAGGCCGCCAAGGTCCCTGCCACACCCATCGTGCAGGCCGCGGCACCCAAGTCCGCTCCAGCTCCAAAGCCTGCACCCGCCCCCAAGCCGTCGCTGGCCTTCGAACTGGAAGCCCCCATGGCATCCACCGTTCTGCTGGCCGGCGATTTCACCGGCTGGGATGCCAGCCCGATCGCCCTCAACAAGGAGGGCAACGGACGCTGGAAGGCGAAAGTGACCCTGGCCCCCGGCACCTACCAATACCGTTTCATCGTTGACG
>CAYQCZ010000251.1:0-6678 GCA_964415955.1 uncultured Verrucomicrobiota bacterium
GAGGCATTCAAGCCAACCATGCCCAGCCCGGCACAACAAGCCCCGCTGCAAGTGACTGGCGCGCCGCCAGCCCGCGCAACCGACGCCACCACCCAGACGTGGCTGATCGGGGTCAGCGTGGTCCTGGTGCTCATGATATTGGTGCTGATGCTGGCGTTGAAATCCCGCATGAACCGCCTGGAGAAGGAAATATTTTACACCAAGCAGGAACTTACGCGTGCGAACCACAATTTGAGCACCATGCTTGACATGGTCGAGAAACGCCTCGCCGAGCGCAGCCAGCCAGCCATCGCTGCGGAGGTTCGTGCCCAACTCACCCGCGAAGTGGCAGGATTGCTGGCCCAGGCGACCGAACAGCGCGAATTCAAGTCACGCAGGCCTGGGTCACCGCAAAAGTAAGGTGCTCTGCCCTGCGTGGGTTGGGGAAACACAGCGATCGAGCCGGCAGTTCGCGGTCCTGAAGGCATCAGTTTGTGAATCAGTAACTTCATGGGAGATTGCACCTTTTCAGGGGTTGGGCCGGTGCCAGGCTTGTTTGTAGGACGGGGCTTCCAGGCTGTCGGATTGTCCACCATTCCAGCACCAGCGTTTCCACCGTGACTGCGAACATCATGCACCAGAGCAACGCACGGCAACAGATGGCACACGGGAACACATTTTCCGCACCGTTCCCGTGCGCTGTTACCCTCATTTGAGGCTAAAACGAGGGGTGTTGACCTTTGAAACGTGCGCTTTTGGCGTTCGCGGTTCGCCTTTGAATCGTTCCGGCATCAAGAAAAACCAGGGGTTCGTTGTTCAGGGATGTCTCCTTGAAAAGCCCTTTTGGCGGTTTGACTGACTGCGTGGGTGATGTCACATTTTGCACCATGCGAATGGTCAAAGATACCAATGTGATGGTGTCCGCACTCAAAAGCGGAGCGGGTGCCAGCCGTAAATTGCTGCGAATTCTGGCGCAAAGAACACACCTTCCATTGGTCGGTTACAAGTTATGGCTGGAATACAGGGACACCATTGCACGAAGGGAAATCTGGGATAATTCAGACACCACGAAAGAGCAACGAGAGCAGGCATTGATAGACTTTGCCGCACTCTGCGAGTTTGTGACTGTCAGCCGCCTTTGGAGGCCCAACCTTGCCGATGAAAACGACAATCACATCATGGAACTTGCCATCTGCGGAAACGCCGCCGCGCTGGTGACATTCAACAAGAGCGACTTTCGTAATCCGCAGTTTGCCCCGCCCGGTTTGGAAGTGCTCACACCACCTGAATTCCTCAAACAATACCACGCATGAAAAAACCAATTTCAACAGTCCGATGGGACACGGAAGAAAAAGCCCGGAGAATGGCAGTGATAGCCCGCAAACGTGGTTATTCGAGCGTGAACAGGCTCGTTAATTCCATGGCTGAAATCATCATTGCACAGGAAGATGCAGAAGCCAGTTTCCGCGCCGCTGCTTCAAAGGGAGACCCCGCCCGGCTGATTGCATTGCTGGACAAGCTGGACGAATCCGACCGCAAAAACGGGATTGCAAACACGCAAGCCTAAAACACCCTGCCCGACAGTTCCGCCCCGCTTTCGCGGTTGTAGGCGATGAACTGGCTTCGTGGCAGTGTGGCCACACGATCCACGCCGGGAAAGTAAGGCCGCACGGCTTCCAGCTCGCCCGGTTCGGTCATAGAAAAGCAAACCCACTCGGTGACTTCCGCCCGGATGTCGCGGTGATAGTCCCTGGGGTGTTGCGTTGCGGTCAGAAGTTCCAGATTTTCCGCCCGGCCCATGCGGGCAACGCGCTCCAGTTCCACAGGAAGCCGCTGGGCATCCACGAACCGCCAAAGCTCATCGACAAACAAGACCTTGCGCCCCGAGCCCCCATAGTTCGCAGATAAACACGCAAAAGGGCAGGCCCGAACAATTGGGCCTGCCCCTGGTTTTCTCAGTGGATCGGCATTGCTGCTAAAAGGTCGCCCGCAGGGACAACACAGCGCCGCGTCCGGGCATCGGAGCAATTTCCTTCAGAAAGGACACGTGATTGCGCGCCTCCTCATCCAGCAGGTTCAAAGCACGCAATGAGACCTCAAACGTGCGCGGGCCCGTGCCGAACTTGTAGGAGATGCCGGCATTGAACATGGTGTATCCGTCCGTGGCGCGCTCACCCGCAAACACGCGGTTCTGACGGCTGACACGCATCAGCTCGAGATTCGCGCCAAACCCTCCCTGCTCGTAGCCCAGTTCGCCACCGAATCGGAACGGTGAGATGCGTGGCAGCGGGCCGCCGGTGGAACGATCACTGGCCCGCACATAGTCGCTCTTGAAGTCCATGTGCAGACTGCGGGTCTCATCCTCGATGATGTGCCATGTGATGAGGCCTTCGGTGCCGTAGAACTCGGCGGGCAGCCCCTGAAACCGCATCACGTTGAAGGCGTCGTCGGCCATCAGGTCGCCGTCCGTGTCGCGGTCCGGCACGCCATCCCCCGCCACACCGCCATTGGATCCGTCATCCGCATTGATGCCGTCTTCATTCACCAGGCTGGCGCCGCCCAGGGTGCCGGGCACCGGTGTCATGAAGTTGTTGAATCGGTTGTAGAAGAAGTTGAGCTGGCCGGTGACGTGGCCCGTCTCCCGGCGCAGCGAGACTTCCAATCCAACATTGCCTTCCGGGTTGAAGTTCCGGTTGCCGATCTCGAACACACCTGTCGCCGCGTGCGGCCCGAAGGCGAACAACTCGGTCACCGTCGGGGCGCGTTGTGTGTAGGACACATTCACCGAGCCGGACCATGCCTCCACCGGTCGATACACCACACCGAGCGAAGTGCTGCCCGTGGTGAAGTTCCTCCCATCCGCTGCGGGGAAGAACCCATTCGGATGTGCGGGCACGGCATCCGCGCTGGCATCCACGAAGTCTGCACGGCCGCCCAGTTGCAGGCGCAGCTTGTCCCACTTGATCTCCTCGAAGAGGAAGACGGAGTGGATGGCCGTGCTGTTGGGCGGCAGAAACGCCTCGGCACCCTGTGCATCCAGGTCTTCCAGGCGCATTTCGTAACCCAGAGCGCCCTGAAACCGCCCGAACTCCGCGTGCAACGCCTCGAAACGCCCGTTCCAAGCCTCGGAATCAAAGATCGTCCCGGCGGCACCCGCATCATATTCTGTATGCCGGTAATCCGCGCGGCCCAGTTTCCACTTGAAGGACTCCAGTCCATCGAAGGGATTGCGGATCGCACCTGCGAAGTCCGTCCGGCGCTGATGCAGGCGTATGTTGACCGCAGGATCGCTTACCACGCCGTAATCGTTGTTCAGGCCCTGAAACGACGCACCGACGAAGCCCTTTTCCCAGGCATAGGATGTGCCTGCCGCGCCGCCGTCCGACTTGGACTGGCTGCCGGGCAGCCTTTCCGAGGTGGTGTTGCCGGAAACAGCGCGCTGGGCCGCAGTCTCGGCAAAACCGGGGATCTCAATGTTGTTGGACTCGCGCCGGAACCCGTCGAAATGATAATTCCATCCGCCCTTGGTGCCGCCCTCGGCTGTCAAAGCTCCGACTTTGCCGCGTGACGGCGAGTCATAACGCATGTCCACCGAGCCCGAGATGGGACGATCAAACCGTTCCTCCGGAATGCGTCCGTCGATCTGGTTGACCACCCCTCCCACCGCGTTCGGCCCATACAACAACGCAGCAGGACCACGCACCACCTCCACCCGTTTGAGCGTCAGCGGATCGGTCGCCACGGCGTGGTCATCACTGATGTTGGACACATCCATGGTTCCAAGACCGTTTTGAAGGATGCGGACACGGTCGCCGCCCAGACCACGGATGACGGGCCGGCTGGCATTGGGGCCGTAATAGGTGGAGTTGATGCCCGGTTGGCGCGAGAGGGTTTCACCAATGGTGGAGCCCATCTGCTGGCGCAGCTTGTCGTCCTTCAGCACGGTGACCGGCTGGGCGAGATCGAAAAGGCTGCTGGGAATCGGGCTGGCGGTGATGACCACCGGTGGCAGTTCGGCATGCACACGGTGCGTCTCGTTCGTGGCTGGCTGTCCGGGCTGGGACTGGGCAAGCAGGCTGCCCGTCGAAGACAACAGGCCAAATATCAAGGAACCGCTCAGGTATCCTGGCGGGTTGAGACGGCAATGGGTCAACATGGTTTTCACAAGAATGACGCTTTCAATGTTTTGCGGACACCAGGTGCCGGGACACTTCACATGAAGTTCCACATCAGCAAGTGCATAATGCCAGCGCCAAGGCGAGGGTGCGGCGTTCGTTGCAGGGACGGAGGCTGGCGCACACAAATCAACCAGCCCCCGCCCCTCTGACCTCCCACACGGGAGGAAGTCTCAGGTGCCTATTCGATCTCCTCGGGGATCAGCACGCGGTATATTTTCAGAATGTCACTGGTAATGGTGCGGTCCACGTTCACCACTCCGCCCGTGCCATGCAAAGGTGCTCCCTCGTTCTGCCATGTGCCCGATCCAATCTGATCGCGGGATTGAAGCTGGTAAGTCTCCCCCACGTGCGTCTGCCATGTAATGCGGATGTCCGCACCGCCATTGACAGACTGCACGGACAGCAACGGCCCCTCCCTCTCAACAATGACTGTCACCATCACGGTGACGCTCTCGGTCGGTGTGCCGCCGGCCACCAGTGTGCCGCCAGCCTTGATTTCGAGCCGATACTCGCCGGGGGCCGTGAAGGCCCAGTTCGCGTGTGCATGACTGCCCGCAACAACTGGAAACACATCATTGCCGTCCACTCCGTTGCCCGAGTTGATGAACAGCGTCGGGGTGCCAAAGGCATCCACCTTGTATAGGGCGAAGCTGCCGGGGCCGCTCTCCGAGACGAGCTGGAGATTCACAGAGTCACCAACGAAAAGGCCCTCTGCGATTGCATCACCTGCGATGCCCGGGAAGAGCAGTCCCGGCACCTCGCTTTGAGGAAGGATATGCACGGCGCTGCCCGGAAACCCCAGAAAACTGAAGGCCGGGTCGGAAGGCACGGTCGTCCGGGCCTGCGGACGGACGATCATGAGCACTTCATCCGTCTCAAATTCCATCGCGCTCTCGTGGTCAACAAACGCCAGTCTCCACTCGCCATTGTCGAATACGATCTCAAGATCCAGTTCGCCTTCTGAAAAAATCACGGGAGCGCGGACTTCAAAGGTGAACTCCACCACTTCGGACTCGACCACCTGGCCGCCCGCAGCGAGCGTGGCCGTGGCCTGCAATCCCAAACGATAGACTCCGGGCTGCGTGAAGGCCCAGTTGGCATGGGCATGACCGCCCGTGCCCACAGGGAACACATCGGAAGCTGTGAGACCGTCACCTGAATCCCAGTGCACGGTGGGCAGACCAAATGCATTCAGCGAGTAAAGCTTCACATCACCGGGACCAGACAGGCTCACCAGCTTCAGTCCGGCAACATCACCGGTGAAGAGACCGCTGGGAATTCCAGCAGCAGCGATGCCGAGGAACAGCACATTTTCAGCCTCGCTCTGGGGCAGCACATACACCGTATCACCCGCCGCGCCGAGAAAACCGAACTGGCTGTCCGCAGGCACGACGAACCGTGAGGGTGGCCGCGCCACCAGCACCGCCTCGTCCGCAATAAACTCCCTGCCGCTGGCCTCATCATGGATGGCGAGGTGCCAATGGCCGTCTTCAAAGGCCAACTCGATGTCCGCCTCGCCCCGCTGCAATCGTGCCGGCGCAGACACTTCGAAAAGGAATTCGACCACATCGCTTGTCACCTCACCGCCGGCCGCCAGTGTTCCGCTGGCCTGCAGCGCGATGCGGTAGATGCCGGACTGATCAAACGCCCAGTTTCTGTGGGCATGCGCTCCGGCAGCGACCGTCACCGAATCCGCCGTGGAGATGCCGTCACGGGTGTTGAAGAACACCGTGGGCACGCCAAAGGCGTCCGTGCTGTAATAGGCCACGTGACCCGGCCCCTGATAGGAAACCAGTCTCACATTGACCTGGTCGGAGACGAAGACACCGGGCTGCACCGCCGAGGCCAGACCCAGGAACAGACGCCCGGGCATCTCCTGCTGGGAGAGCACCTGGATGCCCGCACCCGGCTTGCCCAGAAAGGCAAAGGCGGGATCGGAAGGCACCGTGGTCCAAGTGTTCGGACCTGCGTGCAATGCCACGTGGGCGGGACTGAACTCGCTCTCCGTGCTCTCGTCATGCACGTGGAACTCCAGTTCGCCTCCTGCGTATGCCACCTCGATGTCCGCCTCACCATCCTTCAACACCGACACCTCCACGGTGTAAATGTATTCCTGGCTTTCCACCAACTGATTGCCAGCCGTCAAAGTGCCCCTGGCCTTGAAGCCGATGCGATACGTGCCGGGCGAGGAGAAGCCCCAGTTGAAATGCGAGTGTCCGGAGGGCAGCTCCACCTTGTCCGCAGCGGACAAACCGTTGGCACTGTTCATGCGCACCGTTGGCACGCCGCCGCCGTCCGTGGACCAGATGAAGAAATTTCCCGGGCCGGACACGCTGGTCAGGATCAGGTCAAATCGACCGCCGCCAGTTCCCGTGAACGTCCCGGATGGAGTCTCCTCCGTGCTGAAACCCACGAAGGGAATCCCTGTGGTGGCATGCTGCGACAGCACCCAGATGGGGGCACCCGGGGTGCCCAGAAAGCTGAAGTTGGCACTGGCAGGGACCGCAAGCCGCGCAATGTC
>CAYQCZ010000252.1:0-4544 GCA_964415955.1 uncultured Verrucomicrobiota bacterium
TACCGGTTCGTCAAACAGACCCTGCCGGAATGAGCCCCAGATGCGGCGGGGTGAAACCCTTCATGGTGTTCACGGCTGTCTGGCCGGGGCGGCACGAATGCGTTCCATCAGATGCCTTGCGAGGGTTTCACCGGCCAGTTTGTGACCGGCTTCGTTCCAGTGTTCATCATGAGGGAAATAAAGCCGGGCCGGATTGCCTCTGGCCTCCAGTTGAAAGGCCCCGGTCAAATCCACCAGATGGACGCCCGCTTCCATGAGTGCAGCCCGTGATGCCAGCGCTCCGCTGGCGGTGGCGCTGCTGTGAAGATCGTTGAACTCCGGGATATAGACAAAGGTCAGTTCGATGCCGTGCTGGCGGCACAGGGCTTCCAGTTCCCTTGCGCAGTGGATGAGCACCTGCCGGGGTTCCTGATCCAACGCCCATTCCTTGAACCCGCGCTCACGAAGTGACCGTGTGTGTTGCTTTGCCCGCCGGAAACTCACCATGTGTTCCACCACGGAGAACAGGCGTGACCTTCCGGCGAGCTGCTTCAGCCTGCTCCCGGTGCGCAGTTCCACCGGATGATTGCGCAGCACGACGCTTGTCCCGTGAACCCCCATCGAAGGCCGCCACGGTGCGGGGTCCACATTGTCATAGAGATCGTTGTTGAAGAACATGACCAGCACATGCGCGGGGCGCAGGCCTTCAGCGATCAACTGCCTGAGCAGCAGCCACTCCTGCACGGTGCCGTAGGCGTTCATTCCGTAATTGTGCACGTCCCATGACCCGCCGAGTTCGTTCTGCATCACGTCCGTGAACACGCTGCCGTTGGCCACGCCCCATCCCCAGGCAAAAGAGTCACCCAGCACGGCGATGACAGGACTGCCCGTTTCCGGATGGACCATTGCCTTTCTGGCACGAAAGCCCTGCGCGTCTGCCTCCACCATCACGTCAAAATCAGGCATCCGGAACCGGGCCTTGAGATTCGGCCTGCCGGTCCATCCGAGGTTCGGGTCGGGCTGATGAAAGGACCGCACCGGATTGTCGAATGTCCTCACGGGGGAGATCAACCGCAGCCCCAGTTCAACCAACATCAGGCCGGCGACCGTTCCTGCGAGGATGAAGGCCAGTTTGCCGCGCCACGCGCTGGCCCGCTTGATCATGCCCTGGTTTCCGGTCGAAGACATGCTGTTCACGTCATGCTGTGCGCCGAATCCAGCGGTAGGCGGTTTTCGCGTTGCGCCCGAAAACCTTCGAGAGGGCCGGGCCTCCTTTTGTTGAGAAATAGTCCGACACCACGGCCTGCACGCCTGCAAGCGGTGCAAACTTCTCGCTGACCGGCCAGTTGCTGCCATACACCAGGCGGTCCTCGCCGAACGCCTCCCAGGTCACATCAAGATACGGCCTGTAGTAATCGGCATCGACGGGCGATGGCTGGTTTTTCAGCACACGTCCCGCGCCTTCGACCAGTCCCGACACCTTTGCAAAGACGTTTCGATGCCGTGACATCGCAAGCATGTCGCGTTGCCAGTCCGGCGGGACGGTGCGTCCATCCATGGGGATGTTGGCATGGTGATTGATGATCATGCGGAGCGTTGGAATCATCGAGGCCAGCCGGGCCACATCGGGCAGCGCGTTGCTGGGGCCGTTCACATCCAGCGAGAGGTCCAGGTCGGCCATGAGTTTCAGCCCGGAAACAAACTCCGCTTTGCCGAGCCCGTCCTTGAGCGATGCCGCCGGAATGCGCATGCCTCGATACAGCGGACTGGCCGCAAAACGTCTGAGATGTTCGGCGAAGGAAGGTTCTCCCGGACGAAGGTTTCCCACGAATCCGACAATGAACGGGTTCCGCACCGCCAGATCGAGAATCCACTGGTTGTCCTCCAGCCATGCGCTGGCCTCGACCACCACCGTGCCGGTGACCGGGTGCGGCACGGGCTGTGACTGGTAATGCTCCGGCAAGACCGTCCGGTAGAGCAGGGGATCCTGCGGATTGGGCCATGGGACGCCTTGAGGCCGCCCGGGATCGTAGAAATGCGTGTGCGTATCGATGATTTCCGGGTGGCGTGTGGTCGTGCGCGGACCGGCGCAACCCCCGGCAAGGCCGGCGGCGGCTGTGGCGCTCCATTGAAGAAACTGGCGTCGAGTCGCTGGCATGCCCCGGATGCTGGCAGGGCTGCGGGACTGTGTCCATTGTGAGAGTCAAAAGCCGGGGGCTGATTGAAGGGGCTTGGCAGTGTCTGCAACTTTTGCCTACGCTGTCCGCCAGTGATCGGTTTCCTCAGATTCATCGGCATCATCAACGCCGCCGTGTGGTTTGGTTCGACCTTCTTTTACACGCTGGTGGCGGGGCCTGTCTTTTTCTCGGAGGAAATGAAACAGCTTCTGGGTCGCATGTTTCCCGTGTATGCGGACCCGTTCTCCCTGGTGTTGCTCGGCAAGTATTATGTGCTTCAGCAGATTTGCGGGGCGTTGGGGCTGTTTCACCTCCTCTGCGAATGGCTTTATTCGGGCAAGGCCCTTCCCCGCCTCCTCATTTACAGCCTGATTGCGGTGTTCGCCTTCGGTCTGCTGGGGGGCTACGCCGTGCAGCCCACCATGAAGAAGCAGCACAATGTGAAATACGTGCGCGGTTACACCGAGGATCAGCGCAAGAGCGCGGCCAATTCCTTTTCACTGCTGCGCGGCTACGTGCATGTGACCAATGCCTTCGCGTGTCTGACGTTGCTGTTTTACGTGTGGCGGATGAACAACCCGGCGGACGCTCCGAGGTTTGGCAAGCGGCGCTAGAACATGCGGAAGGGTGCAATCCCCTGATGAACCCACGCAGGCAGGATTGATCTCGTGTGCCCCGCTCCTCTGGGATGATCAGCAGCCCATTTTTCGTTTTGGTTGTGCCGTCCTTTCCTGGGATCGCATGCCTGCGGATTGCCGCGTTTGGAGCAGGGACATTTGAAATCAGATGGAGTGTGCTGCCGCTTGGACTGAGTGCCCGGCCTGGCGGAAGCCCCCAATGTCGCGAATGACAAAGTCAGCGCACCAGCCTGAAAAACAAGCGCGGATTGGCTGGCGATGCATCCGAGTGGACAAGCCGGTAGCTGTTCGTTGGGGAAAAAAAGCTGCCCAGAGGTGACCAGTCCGTGCCGTTCAGTGTGGTGCTGGCCTCGACCGTGTAGGTGAGGGCGGGCATTACGCTGGCTGAAAAGACAAAGTTCCCGTTCTGCATCCCTTGCGTGAGCAGAGCGGGTCTGGGCGGGGTGGTGCCAAAGAACGAAATCTTGACTGCTGTAAGTGTGCCTGTGTTGCCGGCGCGTGCGTCCGCAACACGCACCTGCCATACGCCCTTGGAGTCCTCGCCCCAGTGGAAGTTGGAGAGGAATGCGTGTGCCGTGTAGTCTGAACCATTGTCCCCGTGCAATTCCGACAGCGGACTCACAATGCCGCTGGGCGAGATCAGTGAGATCACGAGGTCGCCGCGGAACGAATGTGTTGCGCTGATTGTGACAACCACATGCTCGAGTCGGAGATTTGACGCGGCCATGTCGAACGACTCGATGACGCCATTGGGATCATTGTCCGGGATGGCGATGGAAAGGCTGGCACGTTCGACGCCGTTTGATTGTTGGGCGGGGAGGTTGGACCACGCGCCGGCGAGCGCGACGGCTGAGCCTGCATTGACGCGGCCTGCTCCGAAGTTCGGGTTGAAGGCAAAACCGGCACGATTGGTGCGCCACTCGTCATGATTTGGATCGGTCCTGGTGGCCGTGCGGATCAATACTTCCTGCACATCGCGCCAGCCGAGGTTGGGATTGGCCTGAAGCATCAGGGCCACAACGCCAGAAACCACGGGAGCGGCGGATGATGTGCCGTTGTAATTCTGCGTATAGTCGCGGTCAGCCAGATCCTCCGGGTGGACCGGTCCGACTGCGACATCAGAGCGGTTGTAGCCGAAGTCTCCGACAAGGTCTGTGGTGGTCGAACCTTGCGGGCGGCCGTTTGATTCGGCTCCGGATGGGGCGGCCACAACGAGACAGGCGCCACGTTCGCTGTAATCGGCGCGCTGGCCGAGATCATTCAACGCGGCGACGGAGATTGTGTAGATTGAGCTGTTGTAGTTGTCGTAGTTTGCGTTGTCGAGTTCAGTGCCGCCATTGCCAGCCGCCCAGACCAAAATGGTGCCGAGCCCACCCCTGCCATGTTCTGCGGCTGTCTTCATGGCAGCCTGCGCCAGTGTCCCGGCACCCCCTTTGACCTTTCCGGTGTCGTCGGGTCCCCAGCTGTTGTTGCTCACATGGACGACGGAGTTGCTGTGGCTGATGGCGAGGCCTTCCTGCTCATCCGTGGAGTTTCCACCGATCAATCGCACGCCGATAAGGGTTGCCTCGTAGGCCACTCCAGCAGAGCCGATGCCGTTGTTGCCGCGCGCAGCAACGATGCCGGCGGTGGCGGTGCCGTGGGAGTCGGCGTTGGGCTTGCCTTCACCGTTCGCGCCGGCCGTGCCCTCCGGCTTGGGATCGGCGTCTCCGTCGCGATAGTCGTAACTGAGCCGTGCGTTGTAATTCTC
>CAYQCZ010000252.1:4554-6610 GCA_964415955.1 uncultured Verrucomicrobiota bacterium
TCGGCAAGGTCGGGGTGGGCATGCTGCACGCCGTCGTCCACCACCGCGATGTTGATGCCGGCACCGCGGTGGGTGTTCCAAACGCCGACCACGTTAATATCCATGCCGGCAAGTGCGCCGTTTTGACCGGTGTTCTGCAGCGTCCATTGGTTTGGAAAGAGCGTGTCGTTGGGCACGGCGCGGCGTTGCAATTGCCGGGCCAGGAGCGGTTCGGCAGAGATCACACCCGCTTGGCCTCGCAAGGCTGCTGCTGCGCCGAGCGCCCCGCCGGCTTCACTGACTTCCAGGATGAAGCAACCCGGTGCGTAGGGGACCTCGCCACGTGATCTGGCACCCACGGATCGAGCAAGGTTCTCCGGAATGACCCCGTCCGCCAACTGGATGAGCACCCTGCGCGTCAGGACACGGCGATTTGCCGGGGTTCGAGGCTGCCCCTTGGGATACAGCACGAGTTCGCGAAGCTGCCCGGCGTAGTCGTTACCTGCCGCCAGACGGGCAGCGCGGCCGGACAATACCCTCTCGGGCGTGTCCATTGTAAGGTTGTGGATTTCATCCTCCGCCACCTCGAAGACAGTTGTTTGCCCGTCGGCGGTGATGCGGTGTTCCTCGGCGGCGCGTGCGATTCGAGGAAGGGCGAGAGAAACGAAAGCGGCTGCCCACAGGCACGCACGCAATGTGATGAGGTTCATGTAGTTTGGCAGAGCCTTGCGCTGAAGGTAACTGGACAGGGTGCCAAGTCAATTGTGGCGAAGGCTGCCGATGCCATTTCGTGCGACACCAGGTGTTGCCACCTGGGCGGGGTGCCCGTTTTGCTTTTCAAGCTTTTGACACCCAAGCTGCGATCGCAGTCCCGAATGGCATGCATGCAGACAAAACCAAGCCTTCCCGCTCATCAGTGGACAGCGCGCAAAATGATCGGCAGGGCAGGGTTTGGCGCTGCCGGAGATGTGGCTTGGCCCGCTGAATTTCAACCGATGTCTGATCTCATCCAAGCCACCGGATTGCAGGCTCGATCAGCGCCGACTTACCGGCCCATCAGCCACACTGCCGCCTCTGTGGCTGCCTTGGAACCGGATGAACTGGAAAGCTTCACGTCTGTTTTGCCGAAGGTGCGCGCGAAGCCCAGGGAGCCCGCGGTTTCACCCGCAATCCACAATGACCCCGGTGAATTCAATGCGACAAGGCCCGGCACATCGTCATATTTTGCCGCACCTATGCAGAAATCCGGATGGTGAAAATCATCGAGCCTGCCGAAGCGGAACCCCGCCGTGTCCACCGCGGCATGTTGAACGGTGTCACCGCTCAATGCGCGTGCAGTGAGTGCGACGACTCCGGCACCATTCACACCAACGAGGTCAATGTGCTTTGAGGCGTTCTCGTTCTGCTTCACATGGCTGAGCATGGTCAGCACGTCATGCACACGCCGGGCAAAGACGGTGGAGTTGTAGCCAAACGTGTATCCGGCAAATTCACGCGGGTTCGCCACTTTGCCTGTTCGTTCCAGCGGTTTGCCATCCTTGAGAAACTCCCCTTGATGCAGGAGGTCCATGCCCGCCATGGCCGACTTGAGGTTCTCGAAATCGGTCACGTCGCCCGGATGATAGTCCAGCGTGGCATCCGCCGGGGGCTTGACATCGTAGATGCGTAACGTATGCTGCTGCTTCAGGAACGGGGTCACCAACGTGCCCACATGCCCCGACGCACCGATGATCAACACGCGCATGGCGACCTCCGCGGGTGGATGAGTGGATGGATGTGCTGTGGAACTGACATCCCGCCGCGCCGGCTAGGCGTGGCGGTGACAGACGAGTTCGAGGATGCGCCAGATCGTCTCACCGTCGGCGGTGTCATCCCACAGATCAAAATGCGGGAACATGACCTCCTGCCAGTGGTCCGGCGTGTTGGCGGTGTGGAGTTTGCCGGGGACCGCGGGCGGCTCGACCACGGCGGGGTGCTCTTGATAGAAGAAGATCAGGTCTTCGTGGAGCGCGATCAGCCCGACTTTGTCCACGCTGCCCGGCCGCTCCTCCTGAAGCTGATAGTGATAGAAGATATA
>CAYQCZ010000253.1:0-6596 GCA_964415955.1 uncultured Verrucomicrobiota bacterium
ATAAACCCGTTCACCTGACCTCCATGGAGATGAAGCCCGTGCCCAAGGAAGAATGTAAGTTCTAGCCGGAAAGCCTACGCCGGACTTGCGCGATTCGGTCCTGGCTTCAAGTCATCAGGGAAGAACAGCGTGTCTGATGCACACGCGGCAAAAGCTTGGAACCAATCCTCCTGTTCCGTTTTCCACGTGATCATTTCTCCCCGCCACTTGAGTTTCAGTTCTCCCGCGTGCAGTGCATGGCACGGCAGAATCAACTGCCGCCGCTGTTCCTCGGTCAAACGTCGCTCGACGAGCGCGAGATACAGATCCTCGTCCGCTCCGTAGAGTTTGTCGCCCACGATGGCATGGCCGATGTGCGCGAGGTGAATGCGGATTTGATGTTTGCGCCCCGTGCGCGGAGTCACCCGCAGCAAGGTGAAAGAATGGACCTCGTTTTGAGCGGACGCTTGCTCAAGATCCATGCCTCTCCCCTCTCCCTTCATCGGATGAGGGGAGAGGGTGCCCGAAGGGCGGGTGAGGGGTGCTCGGACGGCCTGCTCAATCCGGGGTCCACCGTGGGAGGAATGGCCGTGATCGCTTTGCCACGACGATTCTGGATCGGATTGAGGTCTCCGCACGAACCTCCGTTCCACCCGGAACTCCGTCTGTGCCGCCGCGCCATCCGGCCGCACGCAATCCTTGATCGCGACCTTGCTGCGCTCGTCCTTGCCCAAGGGCGCGTCAATCGAACCCTGGTCCGGCCCCACATGACCGTGAACGATGGCGAGGTAAGTTTTCTCGACTGACCGCGATTCCCATTGGCGTCGCAGTTCAAGCGCCGCCTCGTCCGTCTTGGCCACGACCACCAGGCCGCTGGTCTCGCGATCCAGCCGGTTGATCATGTGGGCCGTGGCCTCCGCGCCTAGGTGGAGTCGCACCCGTCCGATCAGGCTGGAGAGCGCATCCGTCTTGGTGGGATGACACACCAAATCCGCCGGTTTGTTGATGACCAGCAGGTCGGCATCTTCATGCACGATGGGAAACAGCGCGCTCAAGTCCGCGCCAGATACCGGAAAACCGCCCAAATCCGAAGCATGAAAATGCAGTGATTGCCACTTGGCTGCAAAAAGGCGCAAAAGCCGCAAAGACAACCCAGAGAGTTGTGCGAGTGTGGTGGATCATCACCTGCCATGTGAAGGAGGCTTCCACGACTTTCACGCAGAACCTCCTGGTGGGTGTTTTGCGCCTCTTTGCGGCAATCCCAACTACAGAGTCCCGGCATTTCAGACGTGCCTGCGTGCCGCTTGTCATTCAGCGCACAGGCACTATCATCGCCACCCGTGACGTCGAAACGGAACATTCTGGTCCCGGCCCTGCTGATTGCGGCCCTGGGACTGACGCGCCTGCTGGTGGGCGTGATGCCCAACGGTTTCAGTGCCATCTACGCGCTGGCGTTCTGCGGGGCCGTCTATTTCCGGGGGGCCGTGGCCTGGTGGCTGCCGTTTGGCACGTTGGTGGCGAGTGACATCATTCTGAATGTCTTCTTTTACGCCGAGCCGGTGATCGGCCCATGGACGTTTGTCAGCTACGGTGCCTTTGCGCTCATCATCCTGATTGGTCGTCAGTTCAAGACCTCGGATTCATGGCTCAAGCTTCTGAGCGGCGGCCTGATGGGTGCGGTTTTGTTTTACCTCATCACCAACACGTTTTCATGGATGGAGAACATCGCCTATGCCAAGAGCTTCGCCGGGTGGATTCAGGCATTGACGGTGGGCGAACCGGGCTACCCGCCCACATGGGTTTTCTTCCGCAATTCCCTGCTGTCCGGCGGGCTTTTCACCGGCTTGTTCGTGGGGTCCATGAAGCTTGCCGAGGCCGCGGAGACGAAGGAAGCCACCAAGCCGGAGGAGGAGGCCGCTGAAACTCCGGAAGCCGAGCCCGAGAACGGCAACGCCTGAGCGTCCTTCGCCCGTGCCCCCGCCATCTGCGAATCCATGAAGATCGGCCTCATTTCTGACACGCACGGTCATGTGGACCCGGCCGTCCACGAACTGCTCGCCGGCGTGGATCACATCCTGCATGCCGGAGACATCGGTCCGGCCAGTGTGATTGCCGAGCTGGAGAGGATCGCCCCGGTGACCGCCGTGCTGGGCAACAACGACTGGGATGAGACCTTTCGCGAGACCGAGGTTGTTGAACTGGCGGGGCGCAAGTTCCTCGTTCACCACATAGTGGACCCGCACCGTCCGGGCGAGGTGCTGGCGCGTTTGCTCCACAAACACCAGCCCGATGTCGTGGTGTTCGGGCACACGCACAAGTATTTTGACCGTGATGTGAACGGTGTGCGCCACATCAATCCCGGCTATGCAGGAAAGCCGCGGTTTTCGCTCGAACGCAGCGTGGCCGTGTTCACCTGCAACGGCACGGAGCAGCATGTGCGCAAACTGCCCCTGCCGGCCTGAACTGCCGCAGGCCCGGGTTCAGCCCAGTTTGGTCCCGATGGGCAGGGGATGGCCGGCCAGGAATTCACGGGCTGACATGCGCCGCCTTCCCTCAAGCTGGAGTTCTGTGACGCGGAGGGAGCCATCACCACAGGCCATGCGAATGCCGGAGGGTTCCACGGCGATGATTTCACCGGGCGCTCCCTCTGTGCGATCCCCAGGGCTGGCCTGCCAGAGTTTCAGAAGCATCGGTTTGTCAGCGGAGCGCAGCCAGGTCCATGCGCCCGGCCATGGGCAAAGTCCACGCACACGGCACCAAAGGGTGCGCGCGGGCAACGACCAGTCGATCAGTCCGTCGTCCTTGGTGATTTTCCGGGCGTAACTGGCGCCTTCCGCAGGTTGCGGACGGACGTGAAGGCTCCCGGCAACGTAGTCCGGAATTGTCTGGACGAGCAATGCGCCGCCCATGACCGCCAGCCGGTCGTGCAACGTCCGGGAATCGTCTTCTGGCGCAATGGGAGTGCGTTCCATGCTGAGGATGGGTCCGGTGTCGAGTCCGGCATCCATTTGCATGATGGTGACGCCTGTTTCCGTGTCGCCGTTGAGGATGGCCCATTGGATGGGGGCGGCTCCGCGGTATTTGGGAAGCAGTGAAGTGTGGACATTCAGGCAGCCATGCCGTGGGGCATTGAGAAGTGTCTGTGGAAGAATCTGTCCGTAGGCCGCCACCACGCAGAGGTCGGGCTGCAGGGACCGGATGTGATCAATGAACTGTGGATCGCGCGCCTTGAGCGGCTGGAGGACCGGCAGGCCCAGTGACTGCGCGAGCGCCTTGACGGGCGTGGGGTGCAGCTTGAGATCGCGCCCCTTCGGCTTGTCCGGCTGGGAGACGACGGCGATCAGGTCGATGTCCGGGGCTTCTGACAGCGCCCTCAGGCTGGCACAGGCGAGGTCCGCCGTGCCCATGAAGATCGTGCGAAGGCCGGCCATGTGTGATCGATCTCCCGGCTGGCCGGGAGGCCAGCTTACCTGCCTTTGATGGCCAGCAGGATGTTGAGCGTGTCGCGCAACACCTCGGCGGGCGATTTCGTGGCGTTGAGCGTGTGGACAAGATTTGGTCCGTAGTAATCCAGGACCGGGCGCGTCTCCTGTTCGTAGGCTTCGAGGCGCTTCTGGATGACATCGAGATTCGCGTCATCCAGCCGGTTGTCACGAAGCGCGCGGCGTTGGAGGCGTTCCACCATCTTGCCCATGTCGGCGCAGGAGAGGTGGATGACCGCCTTCACATCCAGCACGTCCTTGAGCATGCGCGCCTGGTTCACGTTGCGCGGGATGCCGTCGAGCACCAACGTGTCGTTTTTGGGATCGAATGTCCCATTCAGGGTGCTGGACTCGATGTTGCGACGCCAGAGTTCGATGGTGGGTTCATCGGGGACCAGCTGGCCCTTGGCGGAGTATTCGATGAAGACCTTGCCGAGCGGATCGTAGATGCGCAGGTTTCGGAAGGCGTCGCCGCAGGCGAAGTGGAAGTAACCCGGAACGGTGCCGAGGATTTTGCCCTGGGTTCCTTTGCCGGAGCCGGGCGCTCCGAAGAGCAGAACGGTGCGATAGGTCATGGGGACTCTTGGGGATGCAGGTGGAGGCTTTAATCCGTGGCGTCCTTGTGGCGCACCTGGATTTCCAGCACGTCGTTCAGCGGAATGACCTCATCGACGCTGGCGGTTTCACCCTTGGGCACCTGGAATGTCATTTCCGTGTTGGTGATCTTCAGGATGCGCCGGCCGGAAAACTCGCCCCGCGCGCTTTTGATGACCAGAAACAGGTCGCGGTCCTCGTCGTTGGGAATGGCGCGGAAGAACCCGGCGAACTTCGTCTCGATGAAGCGTCGGTTGATGTTGAACTCGCCCCGCTTGAAATACTTGGTGGGCGGGATGGGTTTTGACTCGACCACCGGTGCGACCGCCGCCGCCGCCGCCGCCATGGCGGCCTGATGTTCCGCCTGTTCCTGGGCGATTTCCTGCTCTTCCTCCGTTTCCTCCTCCGTCTCCTCGACCTCCACGACCACGCGCCGCGGGAGGCAAAGCCAGACGATGGGTGTGATGAAGGGCAGCGCTGCCGCGATGCCCGCCACCATGAAGCCCGGGTAGTTCCGGAATGTGCCGATTTCATAGCTGGCGAACAGGTTGGCGCCATACAGCAGCCCGAGAATCACCAATCCCCCGCCACTGAAAAGCGCCCCCATCAGCGATGCCCCGGCGAACTGCCGCCCCGGACTGGGCTTGTCTCCGATGACGATTTCCGGCTTCCGCATTTCAGGGATCTCCACTTCGAGCTGGGCCTGAATCTGCTCCGGCGGCAGTTCGATCAGCAGATCCACGTAGCGCTTGGCCTTGGGATCGTTCAGAAACATTTTCAACGTGGCCTGCGTGAGTTCATTCCATGGAACCCGCTCGGTGAACGGAGTCTTGCCGGGCGGCACGGGGGAACGGCGGAAAATGATCCCCTGCGGGCTCATGGTGGATGCCTCGCCCTCGATGATCTCGCCATTCTTCAGCTCGTATTTTTCCGCGTGGACGGTGATGGCGGAAGCCATCAGCAACGCGAACAGGAAGATCAATGGGCCTTTGTGCATGGGCGCTTTTGATAACCGATGCCCGCGTTCCAGGGAAACAAAAAACCGGGACGAAGTGGTCATGCGCTTGTGATGCCCCGGGCCAGACGGTGAACCAGGTCCTCCATCACCCAGCGCTGGCCCGTCGATTGAAGGCTGTCGGCTGCATGCCCGTGCCACCAGACCCCCAGGCAGACAGCACGGATCGCATCGGACCTTGCCGGGGGTTGGGCCAGCAGTCCTCCCAGCAGACCGGCCAGCACATCGCCGCTTCCCCCCTGGGCCAGATGGGGGTTGCCGGTGCTGTTGATGAAGACATCTCCCACATGCCGTCCGACCAGCGTCTGATGGCCTTTCAGCACCACCAGGCTGCGTCCCCACTGGCTGGACAACTGGCGCAGGGCGGTGATGCGGTCCGCCTGCACCCCGGCGGGGGACGTGCCCAGCATGCGGGCGGCCTCGCCCGGATGCGGCGTGATGACCCGTGTCACGTCGGGGCGCACGGGCCCCTTCGGCAGCCAGTCCAGTGCACTGGCATCGGCGATGACCGGCAGGGGCGAATCCTGCCAGAGGGACCGCAGCTTGTGCTTCACGGACTGGCCAAGGTTGTCCGAGGCCAGGCCGGGCCCCATCAAAATGGCCGAGCATTTTTCCGGCAGCGACGCATCGTCGCGCCATGGGTGAACCATCGCCTGCGCGAGCTGGGACGCAATGCAGCCATGGACATCCGGCTGCACATACACGCTCACCAGGCCGGGCTGGGCACGAAGCGCCGCCCGGGCCGCCAGCACGGCCGCGCCATGATAACCGAGACTTCCAGCGAAAATGGCCAGGTGCCCGTGGCTGCCCTTGTGGGTGTCGATCGCGCGGCGCGGTGGATGTCCCTCGACATCGGCGCGGGTGAGCCAGTTCAATTCCGATTTGAAAGGGCAGGGGACCAGGCCGATGTCAGGCGCCACCTCAAGGCGTCCAACATGCGGGATGGCGGAGGCTGCCACCAGCCCGCGTTTCGGGGCTCCAAGGGTCAGGGTGATTGTGGCGTTGATCGTGGCGCCCTCCACTGCGCCGGTGTCGGCGTTCAGTCCGGAAGGTGTGTCCACTGAGAGGACGGGAATGTCGGAGTCGTTGATCGCGCCCACGATCTTCCGCCATGAATCGTCCAGCGGGCGGTTGAGGCCGATGCCAAACAATCCGTCCACGATCCACTCAGGCCTTGTTCCCAGCGCCTCCTTCAGGGCGGAAAGATCAGCGGATGCATCCCAGACATTGATCAGCCGGGTGCGGTCCTGCGGCAGATGCGGCGTCATCTGGCGCACGTCATCGCCGTTGTGTCCTTTGCCTGCCAGCAGCAGGTAACGCGCATCCGGCCCCGTCAGCTCCAGCAGGCGCTGTGCGACGATGCCTCCCACCCGGGCAATGACTGATTCCTCCGTGGTGCCGGCCGACCATGTGGCGGCTTCCCACTCGCGCATTTGGGCGACGCTGATGACAGGAACTGGCATGGGCGTGACGTTAGGGAAACGCTGATTTAATCTCCAGCTTTGTGTTGTTTGTTGGCGACGAGG
>CAYQCZ010000254.1:0-6567 GCA_964415955.1 uncultured Verrucomicrobiota bacterium
CGATGCCGCGCGGCTTGGGGCTGCCGCCAAATTCATCCTCTACGAACGCATCGTAATCGAAGGGCTCATCAGGCAGGTCTGCGCTGCTGGTGTGCGCGTCTTCCGCCCAGCCGGTCTGCTCGTCTGCGCCGCAGTCCTGGCAGGCACGGGCGTTGCGTGGAACGTCGGCACCGCAATTGGGGCAGGTTTCAGGCGGCCGCATGGGATCAAAGCTGTTCCCAGCCCGTGCCCTTGTGTTTCGGCTCGTAGAGCAGGGGGTGCAATGTTTCGGCGAGGATTTCCAGCGAGTCCACGATGCGCGGTCCGGGACGGTTGAAGCAGGCATTGCCGTCCGCGACAAAGACGCGGTGATTGCGGACCGCCCGCAGATCGCTCCAGCCCTTGCGACCGGTCAAGGCAGGCAGCTCACGCAGCGTCCGCGAAATGTCGAACCCACAGGGCATGAGGTAGAGCACGTCGGGGTCGGCCTTCACGACCGCCTCCCAGGCGATCCATGCGGAATGTTTGCCGGCATCACCAAGCAGGTCGCGACCGCCTGCGAGATCCACCAGCTCCGGCACCCAGTTGCCCGCCGCCATCAGCGGGTTGAGCCATTCCACGCACACCACGCCGGGACGTTTCTTCATGGCCGCCACCTTTTCGATCACATCCACACAGCGTGTCTTGAGCGGCTTGATCGCCGAACGTCCCAGGTCTTCGATGCCCAATGCTTCCGCCACGCGTCGCATGTCGTCCCAGATGTCCACCAGTCGCCGGGGGGACAGCGACAGCACGGCGGGTTTCGCACCGGTCCATTCGCTCAAGGCCTTTTCAAGGTCGTCCACGCTCACCGCGCAGACGTTGCATTGAGCCTGGGTGATGATCAAATCCGGCTTGAGCGCTCGAAGCTGCGCGGTGTCCACGTCGTAGATGGAGAGCGCATTGCTGATCAATTCCCCCACCTGCCGGTGGATGTCGCCGCTGGGTTTGGCGGAGTCCAGTCGCGCGCGGGTCAAGACCGGCAGATGCCGGATCACCTCGGGGAAATCACATTCGTGCGAGCGCCCCACGAGAAAGTGTTCCGCACCAAGGGTGCAGACGATCTCCGTGGCGGAGGGCAGGAGCGAGACGATGCGTGGCTTCACCGTGTGCGCTTCAACGCGGCACGGCGTTGATGGTGTGGAAGATTTCCTGGCGCATCTGTGTGCCGTCCGCCGCATCAATGTTGTAGCGGATGCGCTGCTGCATCACCGGACGAACGTCTTCCAATTCCAGCAGCACGGTCTTGTTGCCGTTGGAAAGCTTCACGCCTTTCACGGCCACATCCTCGCCCTTGAACACGGCCTGGCCCTTGTCACCCAGCGCCTTGGTGGAATCATCCACGGAATACAGTTTGGAGCCGTAGTCCTTGGTCCAGTTGTAATTCCAGCGGTCCACCGCGTAGCTCTCGGCATCGCCGGCCACCTCCGGGTCCAGCGGCTCTGTGAAAGTGATCTCCACGCCATTCCTGCGCACCTGCATGGACGCGGGCATGTGGACTGGTTTGCCGTTGTAGCGGACGCGGTGGAACGCGCCTTCGCGCGCGCCGCTGGACTGCCACACGCGCAGACCGGTGACGTAAAGCTGGCCGTCAAACGGGCTGAAACGACCGCGCATGATGCCGGACTCGAAGTTCAACGGAAACCGCACGACGCCACCCTGCATGATGCCGTCCACCTCCTCGAACATCGCCTTGAACATCGAACTCTTGCCGTAGGAGAAGTGCAGCAGGTCGCCCTTGAACGGCCCCCATTTGTCACTCGTCACCCATGCCTGCCCGCCGCTGGAATTGTCCAACTGGTGCGGCAGCCAGAAGAGCGGCGGGTCGTAGCTGGTGGGCGCGGGATCGCGGTGCGCGGTGTGGACGTGACCGTAAAAGCCCCCGGGCACGACCCAGTTCACACGCGAGCTGGGCACCCAGTTGCCCTCGTTGTCCGCCGAGGTGAGCTGGCCGGTGGGGCTGATGCCCATGCCGTTGGGCGCGCGATGGCCGGTGGCGACGATCTCCAGCTTGGAGCCGTCCTTGGAAATGCGGTTCAGCGTGCCGTGATGCGTGATGCGCGCCGGGCCGAGGTTGCCGCCCTTGATGAAATAGAAGTTGCCCGCAGCGTCGGTCTCCAGGTTCAGGCAGAACTCATGGTAATGACCGCTGATGGAGACATCGTTGTTGAAGTTCTCGTAGAAATCAGCTTCGTCGTCGCCGTTCAGGTCGTGCAGGCGCGTGAGTTGATCCCGTCCCAGCACATAAACCTTGTCGTCCACAATCTTCAATCCAAGCGGCTGGAACAGGCCGGTGGCGAAGCGTTTCCAGGTCAGTTTCTTCAGTGTCGCGTCAATGCCGGAAACGATCCACACATCGCCACTCACCGAGCAGATGGCCACGCGACCGTCCTTGAAGAAATCGAAGCCGCTGCAACGAATCCACGAGTTCCACGGGTTTTCCTCGGGAATGGTGATGGTGTCCACCAGATAGGGCCCGCCGATGCCGAGCTTGCCTTCGGTGGTCACGGGCTTTGTCCAGCGCGCCGGACCGCCCTTGGTGAAGGCTGCCAGTGATTGTGGCTTGGCCACAGTGCCGATGGCTGCCTGAAACTTGCCAAGGTCTTTCTTTGTGCCGGACCAGATCGCGACCTTGATGGACTGCGCTGAGCCGGACTTGGGAACGGTCAACACGATGCGTTTGCCATCCACAATGGAGAGTCTGGCATTGCCTGATGTGACGGCTGCTGCGGTGACTTCATCACCTTCGACCAGTGTGGTGACATTGCCTTCGGTGCTTCCGGTAGCCTTGGTGTTTTCAGCGATCAAGGCATGCACTTCGGCCTTGGTTGGCTCCAGTTCGAGCGAGCGTGTGAGCAGTTTGAGGCCGCCAGCCGTTTCCACGCCCGGCAGTTCCAGCACACCGGAGCCGCCCACGGTGTAGGACAGCACAGTTTTGTCGCCGCTCAGATACACCCCGCGCCAATGAGCCTGCGAACGGGGCAGGGCACCTTGGTGGGTTTCACCGCCGGGAAATGCCGGGCGCGTATCCTCAAACTTCTTGTCCAGCGACCAGCCCGGCACGCGCGACGTTTCAAACACCTTTTCACCGCGCACTTCCGAGAAGCCTTCCAACCCATCGCGGCCCGTGGGCAGCTTGATGAAGCCGCCCGTCCAGCCGTAGGCCATGCGCATGAGTTCCGTGTCGAAACACACGGCTGCTTCATTCGTCGCGCCCAGCTTGATGGTCAGCCCCTTGTAGGCGACCAGCTTGCCCGACTGCGGTTTTTCAGCAGGCGCCTGTTCCATCAGATATCCGGAGAAGAACGGTCCCAGATCCATCTGGTCCCACTTCGTGCTGGTGACACGGGGTTTCTGCGGTTTGGGCGGCGTGCTGAGCGATGTTCTGGCGAGGTCCGGCCCGGACCACGCGAGGTTCAATTCCTCACCGCCTTTGTATTCGAAGTATTCCACCCGGAGGTCGTGGATGCCCCTGGTCAGCGTCACCTTGCCCTTTTGTTCGGGCGAAGCTGGATGGACGCCGTCATGCTCCACCACCTTCTGGTTGTTCACGAACACACGGCTGCCGTCGTCCGAGCTGAGGTAAAAGGTGTATTCACCGTCCCTGGCCACGTTCAGTTTGGCGTTGAAGACCATGCCAAATTCGTCCTTGCGCGTGGCCAGTTCCAGATCGATGCGGTTGCGCGGTGCCTTGCGGGTGAACTTGGGCGTCAGCGTGCTGAAATCCGGCACCTTCTGCCACGATCCCTCGTAATAGCTCACATCCACGCCGCGCAATCCCGGTGCGTCCGGGCCGGCCTTTTTCTTCTCCTGGGCGGTGGTCGCAACCGCGCCCATGGCGAGGATCGCCGCCAGCAGCGGAAGCGGCGACAAACGTGAGGGCATGCGGACGGTCGTGTGGTGTGTGGCTTGCGTCATGGATTCCGTGGTCATGGGTTCGTTTGGCAAATGGGATGCGCGATGGACGCCGTGTGTGCGGATGGGATTCAACGGCGGTTGGCCAGCTTGGCCAGCAGGCGGAGGATTTCGATGTAGAGCCAGATGAGCGTCACCATCAGGCCGAATGCCGCATACCATTCCATGTATTTCGGCGCGCCCTGTTCCGAGCCCTGCTCGATGAAATCGAAGTCCAGCACCAGGTTCATGGCGGCGATCACCACCACGAAGACACTGAACCCGATGCCGATCGGGCCGCTGTCGTGGATGTAGGGGACCTGCACGTTGAAAAAACCCAGCACGAACGTCACCAGATACAGCAGCGCAATGCCGCCGGTCGCAGCGAACACCCCCAGCTTGAAGTTCTCCGTGGCGCGGATGATGCCCGCCCGGTAGGCGATCAACAGGGCGAACAACGTCCCAAACGTCAGCGTGACGGCATTCAGCACGATGCCCGGATAACGCACCTCGAACATCGCCGAGAGCGCCCCCCGCAGCAGGCCCTCCGCCACCGCATACATCGGCGCGGTCACCGGCGCCCAGGTCTTCTTGAAACAGGTGATCAGGGCAAGAATGAGTCCGGCAACGGCCCCGCCGGTCACGAACAACTGAGCCGGATGTCCGCTCATCGCCAGGTGCCAGGTGAACCCGGCGGCGATCACGAGCAGCACCAGCAGCAGGCCGGTTTTGTTGACCGTGCCCTGGATGGTCATCGTGTCCGCAGACCCGTGGGACCGCAGGCTGGTGAATGTATCCGCGTTCAAGGCGGGATTGGCAGTTCTCATGGGCGCACGATAGACAGCGAATCAGAGGAGGACAAATCGTTTGTTGTGCTGCCGGACAGGCGCAACCGGGCATGGCCCGTAATCTCAAGCGTGGCGGGGAAGACCATCGTGAACTGACTCGTCCTCGTCATAGGTGTCAATCCGACGACAGGATCAACAAGAAGGACGACTGCCCAGTTCCTGCGGTGTGAGGGTGAATACGCCAAGGCCAACCCGTTCCGTTTCTCCACCAAGTTCACCGACGACGAAACCGGCCTGCTCTACTACGGCTACCGCTACTTCTCTACCACACTGGGCAGGTGGATCAGCAAGGATCCGCTGGAGGAGGAAGGTGGGCTGAATTTGTATGGGTTTTGCCTGAACAACGGAATCACGGGCTTCGATCTCTTGGGGCAGATGCTATTGGCCGATGTTGCAGGAACCAATTCTGGCGAGGCAGCAGCACGAGCAGAGCAAATCAGGCGCGGGAATAGTTTTGTATCCAGAATCAGAGACGTGGTCGATCAGTTTAACGATTTCCAGGAGCTCGCCGAAATGGCATTTGACGCCTTCGGTGGAATGGGCGGAGGAGATGATCTGCTGCTCCAATTCCTGTCAGAAGGACAAGCTCGGCTTGCAGGCGGTTTGAATAATCAGCACCATCCGATTCCGAAATTCATGGGCGGAGACAAGTATGGCCAGAATATGGTGGCTCTAGACGTGAATATCCATCGCGAATTTCACGCTGACCTCGACGGTCGGTTGCGTAATGCAGGCCTTCTGGGCGGACGCGGCGGCGTTGGGAATTCAACAAGAGACTGGAGCGATTTATTTTCGCGAAGAGGAGGCGGTGCTGACCGCATTTCCGCAATGCGTGAACTGCTTCGTTCCTCCATGGACATTGATCGTCGCCACGGGGGCAACGGGTTCCTAACCGCATCCGTATTGCGCAACTTCTTGGGTGGGCGCGGAGGGCCAAATATACGGCCATAGGAAAGTTATGGAATACCTCTACCATTTGACAGGAAAGCATATTGACGACAGCGACGATAGCGAGCCAGCCCAGTGGTGGCTTGATGAAGTCGTTGTGCGTTTGCGCAAAAACCTGCCAAACCAACTGATCTGCGGCAGTTGCGGCATGGTGATTCACCGCGACAAGCCATTCGATTACGGAGTTCGCAAACGCGTTCGGCCTGACCCATTAGGCGGAACAGGCGGTGTTCCTTGCATTGGCTACGCCCGTCTCGATTTCCTGCATGAATTGGGGTGGGACATGATCAACGAGTTCTTTTATCTGGGATCGGTCATCACGCCAAGTGGAGCAGCCCAAGAAGGTGTGGCCACTTTTCTTGCGAAACGAGGTCAGTTGTTCATCCGAGGGTTGGCCAGATCATATGGTGGTCCATGTGATCTGTGTGGGCAGCCCGGCTACTACGCAATGCCTCCAGATAAACGTCACTTGGTTAAGGGTGCTCTGACTGGCGATCCCGTTTATCAAAGCGACGATGCACAACTTATTATCACCGAGGCAGTCTTTGAGCGCATACAGCGTAAAAAATGGCCACGATTGGGAGTCAAGAGGTTGCCTGTGTTGAATGAACCAATGGACGGATTGCCTTCTCGCATTTGAAACAAAAAATTGCGCGTAAGGACATGCCATTGATGGCACTCACTCCCCCAGATCTGAACATGAAAAGTGCCCTTCATCTGGCTCAAGCCGCGTCCCAGCCCGCAATGTTCAGCCACTCACAGACCGGCGCTCCTTTGAGTCGCAAGGCGGCAGCAACATGGGGACAACAAGATTCCCTCCAATCATCTTTCTGCCGCGCATCTTTTGCCGTGCTGCTTG
>CAYQCZ010000255.1:0-6541 GCA_964415955.1 uncultured Verrucomicrobiota bacterium
CCATTCCATCACCCAAATCTGAAAACCCCCCTTTATTCAGCGGCTCCTTAGGTGCGACATCATCCAGCTTGGCCCAATGTTCGGCACTGATGGCGCGATCAGCGGCGACTGGGGTGTTTTTCCAAGTATCGCGCGCGGTCTTGAGCGTGCGGATGACGGCAGGCATGGAGTTGGGTAAGCGGCGGGAGGGCATCGTAAGAAAAGGTTGATGGTTGAGGGATGAAGGTTGAGGTCAATAATCAGTCATCAGTTGGGAGCAGAAGGAACGGGCACGGATTTGCGCGCCAGCGTCGTGAAAGCGCCAGAGGGCTGGCGCAGTCCAAAACCTTGCGGAATGTTGTCCGTTTTGTGTTCCTTGCGTTCTTTTGCGGCAAATAGCTCTGGTCGAGCGAGTTTCGTTTGTTTTGGTGGGCCAAACAGGCCGGAAAGGGGGGTTGGACTGACCAAACAAGGCCTTTCGGGACGGAAAGAGGGCATTTCCTTTGCCGGAAGGGGTGTTTCCGGTCGGAAAGAGGGGTTCGGGCGTGTTGGAAGGCGTTTTCGGACGGAAAATGGCCTTCGGACGCGCCGGGAAGGCATTTTCGGGACGGAAAGGCGGTTCTGGCAGACGGAAATGGCAGCTTCCGAACCGCAGGGTGCGTTCCGGAACACGGGAACCGGGCTGTCTGGGCGGAAAGAACCGGTCCTCCTGGCAAGGAGTGAACTGCCCGGATGGAAGGCATTCCTCCGTCGAACCGGACGCGAACTGACTGATCCACCGGCCGTGCGTCGTTACTGTGCTGACGGCATTGCTGCTTGCGGAGTGCGGAGTGCGGAGTGCGGAGTGCGGAGTGCGGAGTGCGGAGTGCGGACGCTGCGATGAATCCCCAGTTCTCATTGCCTTGCGAGGGGCACTTGTGAACTTCTCCCAGGAAAAGTCAAACCTATATCACAATTTTAACTGCGGTTGATTAGTGCGGTTTAGAAATATCATCGCTGGCCAGCGCGTGCCCGGAGGGCAGTCGCTTGCGCCCGTCCATGCAGCACGTCATCATGCGGGCCTGAAGCTTTGACGGCTGCGTCCAACTCTCGCATGACCACCATCACCCAACGCGTCCCCTGGCCTTTACTGGCCCCGTTCTTCGCGTTGCTTGTGGTCTTCTGGCTGGTGCCGCTCATCCACGGCATCGACATGAGCCTGCGCGCCAATGAACTGGCCGGTCCGGGCGATTACGTGGGCCTGCAAAACTACCGGGAAATCTTCTCGGACAAACGCTACTTCAAGGCTGCCGTCAACACGTTGAAATATGCCGTGTGCTCCCTGGCATTGATCCTTCCGCTGTCCCTGCTGCTCGCACAGGCGTTGCGGATGACGTGGCGGCGCGTGCGCCCTGCACTGACATTCCTGCTGTTGCTTCCAGGACTGACACCGCCCGCCGTGCTGGCATTGCTGTTCCTGCTGGTGTTTCACGGACGCGAGGGCCTGCTGAACCAGTGGATTGTCCTGCCGCTGGGCTTCAAGGCTGTGAACTGGCTGAAAGATCCTTCGTTCATCCTGCCAGCACTGGTCCTGCAGGCTGTCTGGCGCTGGGTGGGGTTCATCACCTTCTTCATGCTGGCTGGAATGGAGTCGATTCCACGAACGCTCTTTGAAGCGGCGCATCTGGAAACCAACAGCCGCTGGCGCGTGTTCTTCAGCGTCACCCTGCCGCAGCTTCGACCCGTCATTCTCTTTGCCGCCGTGTATCTGCTCGTCGATGCCTTTGCATTGTTCAGCGGTGCGTATGTGCTGCTCGGCGGCTCGGGCGGAACAGCCGATGCCGGGCTGCTGCTGGTGTCTTATACCTATCAGCAGGCATTCACGTTTGGGAACTTCGCCGAGGCTGCGGCCATGAGCGTGTCCATGGCTCCTGTGATGCTCGGCCTGCTGGCGGTGTGCTTCATCGCACGGTGGAGAAAGGGAGCTGCGGTATGAACTGGCGCGATTTCACCCACACCCCGCTCCACCGCCGGTCCTCGGTGCTGGCAACTCTGTGCGTCACTGGTGCAGGGCTGCTGTTTGCGTATCCTTTCCTATGGATGCTGTGCTCGGCGTTCAAGGACAACCGAGAAATCTTCAAGCCGCTTCAACTGCTCCCGACCGCATGGGACGCACAATACTACCGCCAGCTTTTCTCAGGCGAATGGATGCCCTTCTGGCGTGTCTTTCTGAACTCACTGGTCGTTGCCACGGTGCAATCGGCGGGCACCGTGATCGTAACCTCCATGGCCGGATATGTGTTCGCACGGCATTCGTTTCGCGGACGAAATCTGCTCTTCGTGGTGTCGCTGGTGGTGATCGTGATGCCGCAGGGAACACTGGCCATCCCTCTCTTCGCATGGATGAACCATCTGCGGCTTGTGGATCAACTGGCGGGCGTGATCCTGGCAGGGATGGTCAGCGGGCTGGGCGTGCTTTATTTCACACAGGTCTTCCGCCAGATGCCCGATGACCTTGTAAATGCCGCGCGACTGGCAGGCGCTCCGGAGTGGCGTGTGTATCTCACGCTGCTGCCACTGGCGTCCTCCGCGCTTCTGAGTTTCGGGCTGATCCAGTTCATCCTGGCATGGCATGAACATCTGGTGCCGCTGCTGGTGCTGAGCTCCGCTGACAAACAGACACTGCCCATCGCACTGGCGAGTTTGTATGGGAGCAGTCTTCGTTTCCCTTACGCGGTGTTGATGGCGGCATCCACGCTCATCGTGCTGCCCACGGCCGTGCTCTTCGCGTTGCTCCACCGCCGCTTCCGTTCAGCCCTCTCAGAACTGCTGGTCCACTGAGCGTTGACAAAGCTCAGCGACTTTCACTTCAGCGCAATAGCGTCGCTTTGAATGTGTTGCAGGCTGGTCTGAAAATCCTCGCCCACAAACGCGGCGAAGCTGATCTTTCCATCCGGCACGGTGGCGGGGAGGTTGAAGCTGATTTCCGCAACACCGTCGCCACGGGCTTTCACCGTCTTGCGATCAATGCGACCGCCGTTGTTGCCGCCTTTCAAGGTAACCGTCAGAACCTGCTCACCCATGTCGGGCGGCAGTTGATGGCAAATCTTCAACGTCACTGAGGCTCCGGCCTTGGGGGCTTCCGGAAGCATCAGCGAAATCAGATCCTGCCGCTTCTTCGATGCGGTTTTCGGCTTTTCGGTGTCGGGTGAAGTCTTCGCCGCCTCCTTGCCTTTGGCCTTTGCCTTGCCGCCGCCCTTGCGTTCATTGGCGCGACGTTCGTCAGCCTCCTTTTCCTGCGCGGCCACGTAGGCTTCGCGCGCAGCGGCGTCATCACGCTTGCGGAACACGTCGAGCATCGCGTCCCTGGTTTCAACCATCCATGATTCGAGCATGGCGCGCAGTTTCCTGAGATCGCCCTGATGCGCCGGTGAATCAATGAGATTGTTGAGGCAATCCGGGTCTTTTTGAATGTCGTAAAGCTCCTCCGGCACGCGGAACTGGTAAAGTTTATGCCTTGCTTCGAGCGTAAAATCCGTCCTGGCCAGCTCGGCCATGCGACGATACGTGGACGTGCCGGTTGTGGCGGTCGCCATGATGCGTTTGCCGTTGGACCAGGGATTGAAGATGTAGAGGAACTGCTTGGTTTGGAGGGCGCGCATAGGATCGCGCGATCCGCCGGCGTTTTCGTTGTATTCCTTGATCACGTATTCACGGATGGGCTTGTCCTCGCCGCGCAGGAGGGGGACGAAGGATTTGCCATCCATACGGCCCGGATTCTGAAGCCCGAGCAGGTCGAGCAACGTGGGGAGCAGATCCACGGCTGAAACGAGATGGTCGTTGTCCACCGTGCCGGGCTTGGTCAAGCCGGGCACGATCCAGAAGAGGGGCGTGTTCGAGCTGTGATGGTAGACCTGCGTCTTCGCGAATGGCAGCGGCATGCCGTGGTCGGACAGGAAAAGGATGATGGTGTTTTCGCGCTGACCGACGGCATCAAGCGCCGCAAGGATTGCCGCCACGCAATCGTCGGCGCGCCTGACGCTGGAGTAGTAGTGGGCAAGTTCCTTGCGCACGACCGGATCATCGAAAAGGAAGCCGGGGACCGGCACTTCCTCGGGCTTGAACACGCGAGAGGGGACGTTGTCATCCGGCACGGTCTGGCCGCGATTGCCCTCTGCGTAGAACGGCTTGTGCGGATCGGCAACATTCATCACCAGACAGAACGGCTTGCCGCCATCGCGGGCGGCCTTGATGCCCTGGGCCGCGGCATCGCCGTAGGACTTGGCGGCTTTGGTGTCGCGTTTGCCACCGGAAGGTTTGTCCGTCAGATCGGCGTCCCATGACGGGTAGGGTGAGTAAGGCGTCGAGTGCGAGACCTTGTGGAAGATGCCCGTGTAATAGCCGGCGTGTTTCATCAGGTCGGCGAGGTGCAGGTGTTTCGCGTCGCGCACCTGGTAGAAGCCTTCCACGCCGGTGTTGTGGGGATAGAGCCCGGACCACATGACATTGCGCGATGGGAAACAATTGCCGACCACGACATGCGCGCGGTTGAAACGCATGCCCTGCCTCGCAAGCTTGTCGATCACAGGCGAGGTATCCGGCAGCTTGCAACCAAATGCCCCCAGAGAATCGGCGCTCATGTCATCGACCGTGATGATGAGAACATTGGGTTTTGCGGCGGCATGAAGTGCAGCGGCGGCAAGAACTGTGAACAGGACAGCGACGAGGCGTTTCATTGGAGGCATGGATTCAAGGTAAAGGACGCCATGGCGGATGGACAAGGTTACCCGTCAGCGACAACAAATCCGGCAAGTTTGTGCTCAAATGCCCGAGGCAAGCTGCCACAGCAACTTCGTGGGAGATCGCACCTTTCGGGAGTTTGAGCCGGTTCCAGGCGTGTTTGTGGGTCACTGCTTCCAGGCTGTCGGATTGTCCACCAATCCAGCACCAGAGTTTCCGCAGCGACTGGGACCATGCGCCAGGACAACGCACCGCAACAGACGGCAGAAGGGGACACATTTGCCGCACGTTTCACGTGCCTGTTAGCCCGTGGTTCACCTCAAAACAGGGGGGGGCGACTTGAAACGTGCGTTTTTGGTGTGTGCTGTTCGCCTCAAAGCGTGCCTGTATCAAGGAAAAGCCCGGTGTGCGCTGTTCGGGATGTTCGGTTGACGGGTCTTAAAAACGGTGGGATTGTTCCCAACATGAGCATAAGCACCATTGCCAGCAAGCACAGGACAAGCATACCTAACGATATTATCAGCCGGGCTGGTCTGAACGTAAGCGATGAACTCGCATGGGAGGTTCTAAGGCCCGGCGAAATCGTGGCGCGCCGAATCGAAAGCACGCAACCAAAGCCGGGAAAGCTGGTGATGGACAGTCAAACGGGTCTCTATTACTGGTCAGCACCGGCAACGTATGAAGAGATGGAAGCCGCTGCCCTGAATGCAAACCCCATCCGCTTATGAACGAATACTTTGATACGCCGATCCTTGTTTTTGCATGTGGCAAACATCCAGATGCAGGGCCTGCATCGCGCAAGCTGATTGCCGAAACCAAGAGCCCTGTAACCACGCCACACGCGCTGGCAGAATGTTTCAATGCGTTGACTTATCGATTGAACATTCCGCCCGGTGCCGCTCAAAAAATGATATTGGCCATGGTCGAGAAATTTACATTCCAGCTACTCACGGCAGAGGACTACAAGCAAGCCATGGCCAGCGTGGTTGAAAACGGGCAGACTGGAGACAAGATTTACGATGCGCTGCATCTTCGGGCTGCATCACTCGCCGGGGCTGGCAAGATACACACGTCAAACAGCCGGGATTTCACACCATTCAACCCTTCCGTTGAGGTTGTTAAAATGGCTCCATCCCAGCCTTAAAACACCCTGCCCGCCATTTCCGCGCCGCTTTCGCGGTTGCAGGCGATGAACTGGCCCCGTGGCAGACTCGCCACACGATCCACGCCCGGAAATTACAGCCAAACGGCATCCAATTTGACCGGTTCAGTCATGGAAAAGCACACCCATTCCGTGACTTCCGCCCGGCCATCCGTAGCGACGCGCTCCCATTCAGCGGGGAGCCGTTGTGCGTCCACGAACCGCCGACTCTCAAATGCCCGAGGCAAGCTGCCACAAGAAATACAAGGCGATCAGGCCGCCTGCAACTTGAACCAGTCGTTTTGAGAACAACAACGATTCTGCCTGAGAAGCAAATGGAGATGAGATCGTTTCCTGATCTCGCAAGTCCCGCTGCCATGCAAACCAGCCTGCAGCGCCACCGGTAACCACACAAAGAATAAGAGCCAGCAAACCGTTCCACGGCTGAGATGCATCCCCAGTGATGACAAACTCAACACCACGCAGACCGAATAGAAAGACGAGGAAACCAACGAACCCACCGCCGAAGATGAACAGCACCATCCCAAGTTTGTCGGAAGCGTCGTTCATAACGGCATATTTAGCACGCGGATGGGCTGGGGCAACAGACAGGAATTGGGGAAAGAAAAAGGGGCTGGCTTGCGCCAGCCCCATGGGTTGCTTGGTTCCTCTCGGAAGCGGGATGATTACATGTCCATGCCG
>CAYQCZ010000256.1:0-6530 GCA_964415955.1 uncultured Verrucomicrobiota bacterium
CATTTGCCGGGCGTTTCAGGCCAGTGCTGCACTTCGTCCGACCACCGGCAGATGTCTTGAACCGTTTCGGGACCGTAAAGCTCCGAGGCCTTCAACAAAAGGATGCCGTCGCGGTCCCAGGCATGAAGATGCTCCGGCGTGAGCCGTTTCAATCGAATGTTCGACATGTCCATAAACAAAAACGGGCGCAGTGTAGGAAGACCCGCAGGAATGTAAATAGCCGGACACGATATTTCCGGACGGTCTTGGACGCGGGGTCGCAGAGGTGTCCATCAAGCAAAACGCCCTCTGGATTTCACACCAGAGGGCGAGAGTGAACGTTCGACAGGTTATTGCTCCAGCGGAGGGCGCTGGGGCTGGCCGGGGCGGTCGCCGCCGGGACCACGCCTGCCGGGCTGGTCTCCACCAGGTTGCCCGCCGCGCTGGGATCGCTGGGCCATGGAGTCGAGTTCAGCCTTGTCCACAAAGCCGTCGCCATTGCCATCAAGGCGTTCAAACATGCCCTGCATGCGCTCGGGCAGTTCGTCTTTGCTGAGTTTGCCGTCCTTGTTTTTGTCGTTCTCCATGATGCGGGCGATGAAATCCCCGCCGCCAAAGCCAGGACCACGATCCCCGGCCCCATCCGGACGTGGACCTCCAAAGTCGCCCGGACCACGCTGCCCCCCAAATCCACCTTCCGGACGGCCGCCATCGGGACGCCCCCCAGGGCCGCCCTGGCCGGGGCCGCCAAAACCACCACCCCGCCCAAATTGAGGACGCGTCTCCTCCTCGGACAAACGACCATCGCCATCCTTGTCCAGCTTCTTGAGGGCGGCGTAGGCATTCTTCATCTCGGCTTCGTCAATGATCCCGTCGTTGTTGGCGTCCAGCGCAGCCATGACCGGATGCGTGGGAGGACGAAAACCAGCACCGCCAAAGCCACGGCCCTGGCCATCCTGAGGACCACCGAATCCCCTGCCCTGACCGTCTGGCGGGCCTCCAAAGCCGCGACGTTGTCCATCGGGCGGAACGCCGGGGCCCCGGTCCTGTCCATCCGGAGGACCACCGGGACGGCGCTGCTGACCGGGGGCGTCCTGTGCCGTGGAGGTGAACGCTGACAAACCAAGCGCCAGCGCGAGGAGTGATGATGCGTGTTTTGCTTTCATAAGTTTCGAATGTTGATGCGGACACCGTGGGATGCGTCCGCTGGTTGTTGGGGTTCGTTTGAAGGCACCTACAGCTTCGAGCTGTTCTCGACACAATAAAGGAACTTGTCGGATCTCAAATACATCCTGTCGCCACTCAACGCCGGCGTGCCGTTGAACTGGCTGTCATCCGATGAAAAGGTGTTTTGGGCGACCAGTTTGAAGGCCGGGCCCGCCGCGAGCACAAACGCCCCGTTGCGCCGGCTGACTGCGTAGTAATGCCCGTTGGCCAGCACGGGTGATGCATAGAAAGGCTTGCCACCACGTCCGCTGGCCGACGCCCCCGGCACGCGTTCCTGATAAACCAGTTCACCCGTCTTTGCGTCCAGGCATGTCGCAAAACCAGCGTCGGACACGAAGAACAGCTTCCCATCATGATAAACCGGCGTGGGAATGTAGCTGCTGCGGGTGCCGGTCCAAGCCACGTGCGTGGATGTCACATCACCCTTGCCCCCGAGCTTCACTGCCACCGCCACCGTGCGGGGGAACCCGCCAAAGGCGTAGGCCATGCCCTCCGCAATGATGACACTGGGGGCCGCGTTGCCCGGCAGGCCGCTTTCGGCAAACCAGCGCAGTTTGCCGGTGTCAGGATTGATGCCCCAAAGTTCATTGGGCACGGAAACCACCAGATCGGTGCGGCCTTCGTGTGTGGCGAGCACGGGCGTTCCGAACACGTAGGAAAGGCTGCCAGCCTCGCATTTCCAAACCTGACGACCGGTCTTCTTGTCAAGGGCGTAAATGGCGTGGCTCTCCTCGGAGGCGTTGATGATGACGGTGTCCTTGTAAACCACCGGGCTGGACGATGAACCCCAGTTCTTCTCATTTGAGCCGGTTCCGAGGTTCACCTGCCAAAGCTGTCTGCCGTCCAGCGAGAATGCCAGCGCCCCCGCCTTGCCGAAGAAAACAAACACGCTCTCCCCATCACTGGCAGGCGTCTGGCTGGCGTAGCCGTGCTCCTGCATGAAGCCCTCGTAGTGGTCCACCTGCGATTCGGCTTTCACCGACTTCGACCACAATTGTCTGCCGCTGTCCTTGTCGAGACACACCAGATGCCGTTCCAGGCCGGAAGGATTGCTCCCACCCGCACCGTAGCCGGTCCAGCAGGTGACAAACACCCGGCTGCCCACGACGATGGGGCTTGAAGAGCCGGGTCCCGGAAGCTGCGCTTTCCACCGAAGCCGGCTGGCATCGCTCCACTCGAGCGGAGGTCTGGAGTCATCCAGCTTCCCCGAGCCATCAGGACCACGAAAACGGTCCCACTCCTTGGAGCCTGCGGACAATGGTCCGCCACTCCCCAACAGCGTGATCACAGCCAGACCTGTCAACAGCACCACCGGCACCTGTCTGTTGGACCTGGCTGTGTGGTTCATGTTCGCTGGCGGTTCAACCGGTCAAACCTTCTTGACGGGCAAGACATGGCGGCGGCCGTATTCCGTCCGCTCACGGATGATCCGGCGGGTCAGGGTTTCACGCAGTCCCATGTGATCATCGTGCATGACAAGCATGAGGCGGCTGCTGGCGGAATCGAACAGTCCCTCCAAAATGTCCAGGCGTGCGAGGTGCATCTCCGCCTCCTCACGCTCGTAATCATCACGGGCGCTGCGCCGGGCAACTTCCCAAGCCCTGCGAGCCTGCTCGGGGCGCGCCGGGCGCATGAGGTAGAACGTGCTGCCATAATCCCTGGCAAGCTCGAAGTCGGCAGGCGCAAGCTGCATCGCCTTTTCATAGAGCACGATCGCCATGTCGAAGGCCTGGTGCTCGCTGAGCGCGAACATGCGGTGCGCGTCCTTGCGGAACACCACGATGCCATTGGCCAGATCCTGCAGATACTTGGGCTGGCGGTCGTCAAATTCCGTGGCCGCCAGGAAGCACAACAGCGCCCCTTCGGCATTCTTGGAGTGGAGATATTCATGGCCACGGGCGCTCCATGCCTCCGCCTCGGCTTCATCCCGCAGAAGCCCATCCGCCGCAGTGACAAGCCAGCAGAACTGCCGGATGGGCGAGGTGATTTGATCGCGATATACGCCGGCGAGGGCTACAACGGCCAGGGCGAGGGCGAACAGGTAACGGCGGCTTGCTTTCATGGATGCTTTGGTAAGTTGATGTGCAGACTGCCGACAAGGACGCTCATGCTGCCGCCAAGGTTTCACCCGTCCACGCCCCATCGCGCAGATAAGGCTTGAGTTGACGCTTCAAGGACTCGCGCGCGCGGAAAATCAGCGACTTTGTCGCCTGCAGCGAGCATCCCAGCACTTTGGCGATTTCGTCGTAACTCAGATCCTCCCACGTGAAGAGCAGTATCGCCGTGCGCTGGTTTTCCGGAAGAGCCCGCACCGCATCATCCACTTTGGCTTCCAGTTCGCCCCGCAGGGCCAGATCGGATGGAAAAAGCTGCCGGGTGTCCATGATCTGACGGCCTCCCTCATCATCATCCCCGTGCCGGACCTCGTCCAGCGAGCAGGCCGGATGCCTTGAGCGGCGCCGCAATTCGTTCAGGCACACATTGCGGGCGATGGTGAACAGCCATGTGGAAAATCTGGCGGTGTCGCGATAGCGGTGTGCAGACTTGTAGATCTGCACAAACACAATCTGCGCCAGGTCCTCGGCCTCGGCGGCATCGGGAAGGGTGCGGTAGATGAAGTTGATCACCGGCTGCTTGTATCGGACAACAAGCGTTTCAAACGCCGTCATGTCGCCCGCCTTCACACGCAGCATAAGGCGGGCGTCCGGATCAGCCGCCGGGGGGTATGCGGCCCGATCATCACTCCTCCCACGCGGCTCCGTGGAAGAGATCAAGGCCCGCGGGATCGTGTTCAGTGCAGGAACTGTGGTCATCGCAATGCTCATGATCGTCCGTGTGATGCTGGAATGCCGGGCCGTTGTTTGCCTTATTGCCCGCGGTTGCCGTCACCGCCGCCGGGGCCTCGTGTGCGGAATCCACCGAAACCACGGTTTTCCACAGGTTTGCCCTCGATCAGGGTCTGAAGGTTCTGCGTGGTCATTTGAACAACCTGCAACAGACGCTCATCCGTGATCGTGCCGGCCACCGATTGGAGGAGTTGCTGCCTCGCCAGCAGCACCTGCTGATTGCCGGCTGCGGGACTGCCATCCTGCCCGCTGTCCACGCGCTCCAGACTGCGCAACGCCATGAAACGCAGGATGCCGGTATCCTCCCGGCTCATGATGTCCATGAAGATGCGGTTGGCATTCTGGTCGATGCCGGTGTAGCGCAGGCCCGTGCTGAGCACGCTCAGCTTGTCGAACTGGTTGGTGATGCGCGTGTCAAAATAAACCTGGGACACAACAGGCATGATGGCGGATCCTTCGAGATTGCGGTTCAGATATTCGAAGGTCGAGCCATCAAGACGCCCTTCCGCGGTGATGAGAATGGATTGTGCGGAGGGCACGAACGACGCGTCCTTGTAAAACATCAGCACCCCGTAAAGATAGGCATTGGATTCGCGTTCGTAGCGCGAGGGGTTGGCGATTGCCACCGGGTGCAGCAGCAAGTCCTTGGCGCCCTCCAGTGCAGTGTTGCGATACTTGCCGGGGGCGATCTTCTCGAGGATGGCCGTGGCATACGCCAGCTCCACGCCGCGCGCCGTTGTCTTCAGGACTTCCGCCAGCGCCTGTTCCGCCTCGGGACCGCCGACCTGCTTCAACACGGTCATCAAGCCGATCCTCATCGTTGGCGGCCGGGAAAAGTCATCCGGCGGCTCAATGATGCGGCCGCGGCCAAAGCCGCCAAATGGTCCTCCGGGGCCACCCGGGCCACCGGGAAAACCTCCAGGCCCGCCAAATCCCCCCGGGCCCCCCGGGCCCCCCGGGCCACGTCCGCCGCCAGGCTGGGGCTGCTGGTTTTGCCCGGACAAGCTTGTGGAAAAAACGGCGAACAGAAGCGCCACTGTCAATAAAGCGTTGATTTGTTTCATGATGCCTGTTGGTTGAATTCCTTCGAAATGCTCATTTACTGGCCGCTCGGTGATGAAGATGGCTGGGAACCGCGTTCACGGGAGCCTCCGTCCCCGCCCCGGCTGCGAAAACCTCCAAAGTCCCCGGGGCTGCGACCACGAAAACCACCATCCCCACCTGTTCCGCCGCGTCCATCCCCGCCTTCACTGCCACGATCCCTTGGCGGGTCGTAATCCACATCCAGGTTCTTTGCCAGAAACATGCTGATGGCGGGAATGCTCTCCTGTCCCCGCTCGCGGAGGCTTTCCATGAGGTAAATGATCTCGCGCAACTGGGCCGCCCGGTCGGATTCCGAGGTGGGCTGGATGCTGGCCAGGCGGTTGATGAGTTCCTGCGGACTTTGGCGGCCGTCAACCTCCACTTCCACCGTGCTGGTCACTGTTTCCACCCGCGGCGCCTGGCCCCGGGCCCGTTTCAAATCGCGCTCAAGCTTTTCAACCACAGCATCCCTGTCGGCCATGATCCGCGCCTTCTCCGCATTGAATTCACGGGTCTTCTGGTTCGATACCACCAGATAGGTCGCCCCGATGGAGACTCCCACCGAGGCCAGAATGATCAGGATGCTCTTCATAGTGGTGATAGGATGGCAGATCTTACCTTAAGAACACGTGAAGTCGGTGAAGAATCCGGAGCCGGGCAGGCAGTTCTCCAGGGTTCAGAAGCCACCGCTCGGGTTTGCCCACTTCCCGCGTCCCGTCCTGTCCCGTAATGAAGCAAGGGGGGAGGGGGTGCGTGTTTCCCGGGGAGCGTTGACATCCATGATGGATTAGCCCGGGAAAATTTTGGGGCAAAAGGGATTCCAGAATCTCGAAGCCGCAAACCGGTCGCGGCACGGGATGTTCAACTGCGACATGGGCTCAGATACGAAAAAGGCCCGCTGGAACTTGCCTGGACGATGCACAAGGCAGAGCGCCACAGGTTCCACAGACCGGGCCTGAGCCCGCCGGGAATATGACGTTCTCCATTCTAGGCATGGATGAAACGCCCCCGCAGCGAACTCAACGAAAAGTTACCTCGAATGTTGCTGAACGCAAATGCGCCCATGCCACCCAGTTCACGCTCACCGGAACAAATTTGGTTCATGGAGCCGGGTCACGCTGCGGTGCTGTAGATTCCGCCGTCGTGTTCGGGGTAGCTCTCATAAACATGCTCGAAGAGGGCGGAGCACTTTTGCGCGTAGAGTGGGCGGTCGTAGGCTTCGGGCAACGTGTCGAGCACGTCCTCGATGGTGAGTTTGAGCTGGGAGCGGGGGATGATTTCTGCCGCCAGTTGAGGACGAGCAGTTGCTTGAGTCGGTTCAACAGCTCGCGGGCGACTTTCTTGACCTCGGCGCGCTCCTCGGGGCTCAACTCAGGGGCCGGGCGTGTAAGGATG
>CAYQCZ010000257.1:0-6482 GCA_964415955.1 uncultured Verrucomicrobiota bacterium
CAGCCTGTCACCGTCCTGTCTTTCCCCACTCATGCTCAAGGTGCGCGGGAGAGTTTCTGATCCCGCTCAATCCAACGGAGCCTTCTCGAAGTCCGTGGGGCTGACCCAACCGGCCTTGAGTTTCTCGCCTTTCATGTAGCGTTCGTAGAATCCAGCGTGGCCCGTATTGGAGTGGGGATACTCATCAAACACATGTCCCCTGCCCTCCATGCGCGGGTCACCCTGCTGTTTCAATTCAGCCTCCATGGCAGCCAGCAAACGGGCGCGGACCTTGTCGTTCGCAGGCATGGCAGCCAGGTTTTTCACACAGTCGGAATCCTTCTTGAGATCATAGAGTTCCTCGGCGGGACGTTTTCCAAAGCACAGGGCCCAGGGTTGGTCGCCCGGACTGGCGCGGTGCGCCTCCAGTATGAACGTCTTGGTGGGGCTGGCATCGACATTGAGATAGCCGGTCTCAGGATTGCACGCAGGCCAGCGCGATGGCTCGTAGTTTTTCAAATACAGCATGTCGTCCTTGATGATGCCGCGGATGGGATAGCCCACGTCGTTGGGCCGCCCGATGTCGTGTCGTTCCATGCCGATCAGCACATGATCGCGTGCGGGATTCACGCGTCCGGATTTGGTGGAGTAAAAGATGTCCGTGAGGCTGCGACCCGGGGAATCCATCATGCCGCTCTGCGACCATTTCAATCCCGCCAGCTCGATGAACGTGGGCGCCAGATCGATGAAGCTGATGTGGTCGTGAACCACCCGGCCGGGCTTCTTGATGCCTGCGGGCCACATGGCGGCAAACGGCACGTGGTTGGAATCGTAATAGGCACCGCCTTTGCCACGTGGGAAAGGCCAGCCGTGGTCGGCGGTGACAATGACCAGCGTGTTCTCCAGCAGTCCGCGCGATTCAAGTTCCTTCAGCATGCGCCCGAGGTGCGTGTCGAAGTGCTCCACTTCGTAGGCGTAATCCAGCATGTCATTGCGCACGGCTTCGTTGTCCGGCCAGTAGGCGGGCACACGGTCGATGTCGCTGAGTTTCTTGCCGCCCTTGGCCACACCGGAGCCATACTCATAGCCGCGATGCGGTTCAATGGAGCCATACCAGAAGGCCCATGATTTGCCCTGTGGCGCGGCATCCAGGAAGTCCTTGAAGTTCGCCGCGTAATCGGAGTTGCCGATGCCGCTGGCGGAGGGCTGCAATTTGCGGGCGTTGAAGGCCTTGCCGGTCATCAATCGCGCCTGTCCCATGGCATTCGTGGCGACACCGGGTCCCCAGCCCTTGGTGGTGTGACCGACGAACCAGCCATTGTCAGAAAGCGCCTCGCACCAGCCTTTGAACTTGGGCGGGAAATAGCAGATGTGATTGGCGGCGGCCTCAAGCTGCCAGGAGTTGCGTCCGGTCAGAATGCAGGCGCGTGAAGGCGCGCATTTGGCATTGGGCGTGAAGGCCCGCGTGAAGAGAATGCCATCCTTCGCAACGCGGTCGAAGTGCGGGGTCTTGATCCATTTGTGGCCATAGACACCGGCGTGTGCGCCCCAGTCATCGGCAATGGCGAAGAGGATGTTCGGCGGTGTGGCGGCGCGGGTCTGGCCTGACAGGAACAACAGGACGGCGGCAAGACAGTGAAAGGCGGTCTGGGCCAGCGGTGATTTCATGGAGTTATGACTGCCGCAAGGTGGGAAGCGAGGCAAGCATCATCGACAGGGCACAGTTGCGCCGGGCGATCGGGCGCCTATGCTAGGCGCATGTCGAGTGACGGGATATGCGAGCTGTGCAGACGCAAAGTCGCCTTTCTCACGCGGCATCATCTCATTCCGCGCACACGCCACGCCAACAAACGCAACAAGCGTGAGTTTGACCGTGTGGAGGTGAAAACCCGGCTCGCATGGCTGTGCCGCCCCTGTCACAACCACGTGCATGCGTTGTTCGATGAGAAGACACTGGAGCGCGAATTCAGCACCGTGGAATCACTGGCCGCGCATCCGGAGGTGGAGAAGTTTGCGCGGTGGATCGCAACCAAACCGGACGGGTTCAAACCGCACAGCCGGGCCTCGCATCAAAAGCAGGCCAGGGGGAAGTGGTGAGCCGCTCTCACGGTTGGACCGTGGTCATTTGCCCGGTGCGTCGGCCAGGATGCATCAGTTCCATCCGTCGCGGATTTCTTCCGGGGATTTGCCGGCTTCGCGGAGCGCGCGAAGGCTGAGCGCGTCGTGTCGCTTCGCCAGGCGCTGGCCGGAATCGTCCCTCACCAGCGGACAATGAAAGAAAGCCGGCGGCTTCAATCCGAGCGCACGATAGAGCAACAACTGCCTCGCAGTGGACATGAGCAGATCCTCGCCGCGCACCACCTCGGTGATGCCCATGGCCGCATCATCCGCCACAACGGCCAGTTGATAGGACGGAATCTGATCCTGCCGCCACACCACGAAGTCGCCAAAGTCCCGTCCTGCGACAAATCGCTGTGGACCTGAATGGCCATCGGTGAAATCCACCACCTCTCCGTCCGGCACACGAAAGCGCCAGCACACGCGCCTGTCTTTGACGTCGGATGGTTTCAAGGACCGACACGTGCCGGGATAGACGGGCTCCTCCTCGCCCTCATGCGGCGCGGCAATCGCGTTGAGAATGTCCCTGCGTGAACATACGCATGGATAGACGTGGCCGGAGGCAATGAGCCGGTCCCGAGTTGAGCGGTGTTGTGGTGAGCGTTCGCTTTGGTTGTAGGGCGCATGAGGGCCTCCCACGTCCGGCCCTTCCACCCAGCGACATCCAAGCCAATGGAGGTCTTCGATCATTGCGTCAACAAACTCCTTCCTGCTGCGCTGGGGATCGAGGTCTTCGTTGCGGAGAACCAGCACACCGCCTGCCTGCAAGGCGCGCTGGTGCGCCACCCAGAAGGTTCGTGCATGGCCCAGATGCATGAGGCCGGTGGGTGATGGCGCCAGGCGCCCACGGTAGCCGGACATGCGGCTCATGTGTGGACTGCGGCACTGCGGCGTTCCAGCCATTCCGCAAGACCCGGCAGCGGAAAAGACAGGTGAGTCTGCACCTTGCTGCTGTCGAGAGAGGTGTCCGCAGCGCGCCTCGGGCCCCTGTAGTCCTTGAGTGATCCCGACTGTGCCAGATGCCTGAACTCGGGATGCTGGTTGAGCAGCAGCGAGGCCAGGTCCCATCTTGAAAGCCGCTGTGAACCGCCGAGGTGATACAATCCCAGGACACCTTGAAACACCAGTTCCCAGATCGCCCGAACAGTGGCCTCCACGGGAATGGGGGAGCGATATTCGTCGGTGAAGAATGTGCGGGCGCGTCCGAGCCGCCAGTTTTCGATGATGTCCTCGTTGAAGGACCGGTGGCTGGAACTGGATGCGCCGTAGTTCAGGGAAGTGCGCAGGAGCAGATGCCGGGGATGGGTGGCCACGATTTTTTCGGCCGCAGCCTTTGTTTCCGCATAAATGTTGAGCGGACCTATGGCATCTGACTCGTTGTATCGGCCCTTGGAGCCATCAAAGACCAGGTCGGTGGACAGATGAACAAAGCGGCAATCGGCGGCCATGTCCACGAGCTGGCGGACGAGATCGACATTGAGCAGGCGGGCAAGCTGCGGATTCTCATCACAGGCCACGGCACGGCTGAGCGCGGCGCAATGAATCACGACATCGGGCTTGTGCTCGCGGAACCAGGCCTCCACAGCATGGCTGTCCAGCAAATCGAGCTGGCGGCGCAGCGGCGCCAGCACCTCGGCGCCGGGGGCAAATCCCGGTGCGAGGCGCACGACATGGCTTCCGATGAATCCGCCGCCACCGGTGACCAGCACGCGCAATCTCTGTTCCGTTTTCATGAAACTGGCAGTCGCTGGCAGCACACTAAAGCCTTGAACCGGCCCTGCTCCAAGCTAAACCTTCGCGACGTGCCGCCTGTCTGGAATGCCGGGCAGGTTCATGGAACATGAAACTCTCGGTTCTCATCCCGGTTTACAATGAGGAGAAAACGGTTCTCCATGTGATCGATCAGGTCCGCCAGTGCGGCGTGCCCGATCTTGAGATCATCGTGGTCAATGACTGCTCCTCCGATGACACCCGGAGGCAGTTGGAGACGCTGAAGGATGCGGTGGATGTCGTGGTGGTGCATCATGAGACCAACCAGGGCAAGGGCGCGGCCATCAGAACCGCTCAAAGCCGCGTCACCGGAGATGTCGTGGTCATTCAGGACGCCGACCTTGAGTATTCGCCCAGGGAGTTCCCCCGCATGCTTCGACCGATCGAGGAGGGACAGGCGGATGCGTGTTTCGGCAGCCGTTATTCCGGCAACGAAATCCTCGTGGACAGTTTCGTCCACTACATGGGCAACAAGGTCCTCACGCTGCTCTCAAACATCTTCTCCAACATCCACCTCACGGACATGGAAACCTGCTACAAGATGATCCGCGCGGATGTGTTCAAATCGTTCAAGCTCGAATGCAACCGCTTCGGCATCGAACCGGAGTTGACCGCGAAGCTGGCCCATCGCAAGTGCCGCATCTATGAGGTGCCCATCAGCTACAAGGCACGCAGGTTTGATGAGGGCAAGAAAATCGGGTGGAAGGACGGTGTCGCCGCCATCTGGTATATCCTCAAATACAATCTCTGGAAGCGCGGCTGAGGCGGGTTCAGGGGGCGGGGCCACTGCCGGTCAATCGCCGCCGGCCTCCTCCGCCACCTTGTTCTTCGATGCCTCCACCTTGATGTAATGCAACACCACGGGTGCGAGGATCATCCCAGGAATCCCCATCAGACGCTCCCCGAGAATCAGGCCCAGCAAGGTCAGCCACATGGGGTTCTTGATGCGCTCGCCGATGATCTTGCTGTTGAGGAAATACTCCAGCTTGTGGATGGCCATGAGAAACAGAAGTGAACCGGCGGCCATCTCCGGGGATCGGGTCAGCGCTACGCCGACAATCAGCGTGTTGCTCAGGATGTTTCCGATGATGGGCAGAAGGCCGCACAGAAAGGTCAGTGCGATGATCACGGTGGCGTAGGGCAGGCCGATCCATAACACAAAAACCCCCGTCAGCGTGGTGTTGATGGTCGAGATGACGATCTGCGCGCCCATCACGCGGGCGAAGCTTTCAAAGAACGTGCGGAAGCGGACCGCGATCTCCGCACCGGTCAGCGAATAGAGGTTGTTCTTCACCTCGTGCTGTTCCTCGCCCAGGTCGAACTTCGCGTTGAAGAACATGCTGATCGCCACCACCAGGCCGATGATCAATGCCGCGAATTCCCAGATGGCCACCCGCATGAAGTAACCGACGCGCCCGACCTCGCGCTTCACCTCCCCAAGAATGACCTCCTTGAAGCTCTCCACATCCTCAAAGGGCAGTTGCATGCCCTGACGATGGGCGAGGTCGATCACCACGGGAATGGTCTTGGAGGCGATCTGCGGCAGTTCCACATAGGCCCGGTTCAGGAAGTAGATCATCAGATAGATGATCATGGACACCGCCGCCACAAACAGCACCACGGTCATGTTCTTGCTCATGAACCTGTGAAGAAGCTCGAGGGCAAACAGTGAGAAGAGCACCGTAAGCAGCGGCGTGGTCAGGTCCAGCCAGCCGATCAAAATCAGCATGACCGCCACGAAGGCGTAGGAAATCCTCTTGGGAAGCGACATGACCATGGCTAAAGCTGCGGGGGATGTTACGCCAGCCGCCGCCAAAAGCAAATCAGCCCTCGGAAATCAGCCCGGGCGGGCGCATCAGCGGATGCGTGCCATCAACAGGCCCGGCAGTTCGCTGATCTTCACCCGTTCCTGCTGGAGCGTATCCCGGTCGCGCAAGGTCACGGTGTCCTTCATCTCCGGCCCTTTCTCCCCGAGGGTGTCGAAGTCGATGGTGATGCAATAGGGCGTGCCCGCCTCGTCCTGGCGCGCGTAACGGCGGCCAATGGAACCGGACTCGTCGTAGTCAACATTCATGCTGCCGCGCAGGTTCTGGAACACCTCACGCGCCTTGGCCACGAGTTCGGGCTTGTTCTTGAGCAGGGGGAAGACCGCCACCTTGATGGGGGCGATGCGCGGGTGAAAACGCATGACCACACGCGTCTCGCTCTTGCCCTTGGCATCGGTCTCCGTGACTTCGCTGAAGGCATTCGCGATCAGGGCAAGAAGGAGGCGGTCGGCGCCGGCGGACGGCTCGATCACATGTGGAATGTATTGACCCTTGGCCAAACCGTCGGCGTCCTCACGGGCTTCATTCCCGGCTTTCTCCGCAGGCACGCCGGACTTGGTGAGATAATTCAACCGGGCGTTGTAGTAACGATCCGAAAGTTCCTTCTGCTTCTCCGGCGCGAGCTTGCCCCACGCGGTGCGGAGATCCTCGTCGAAGACGCCCATCGGCTTGCCGGAATGGCGCTCGTGCTGCGACAGATCAAAGTCGCTCCGTGCGGCGATTCCTTCCAGTTCCTGTGTTCCAAATGGAAACTTGAACAGGATGTCCACCGTGGCGCGCGCATAGTGC
>CAYQCZ010000258.1:0-2483 GCA_964415955.1 uncultured Verrucomicrobiota bacterium
GCTTCGTAGATCGAGTCGCCCAGCGCCTCACCCGCATCACCGCAGACGACCAGGGCGGGCTTGCCGCCCGGCTCCCGCACCGGGGCCAGTTCCTTGGCAAACTGCTCGGTGTTGGCCGCAATGGCCGCGTTGGCCAGTGCCAGGATTTCCGGCGTGCTGCGGTAGTTGACCTCGATCTTGAACACGCGCGCACCCGGGTGGCGCTTGGGAAAATCCATGATGTTGCGGAAGTTCGCCCCGCGCCAGGAGTAGATGCTCTGTGAGTCGTCGCCCACCACCATGACGTTGTGATGCCGCGCCGCCAGCAGGTCGATGATGTCGCTCTGGATGCGGTTGGTGTCCTGGTATTCGTCCACGAGGAGAAACTGGAAACGCCGTTGGTAATGATCGCGCACGCCGGCATCCTCCCGCAACAAGCGCAGCCACTGGATCAACAGGTCGTCGAAATCCATCACATTGGCCGACCTCTTGCGCTGCTGGTAATCGTCAAACAAGCGGGTCAACACCGGCACGAGCTGGCCGAAGTAGCCGTATTGCCGGGCGACAATCTCCTCGATGCTCTCCTGCATGTTGGCGGCCAGCGAGAACATGTCCCCCACGACATCGGCCTTGGGAAACCGCGTGGCCTTGGTGTCGATCTTGGCGTCGTCGATGCACGCCTTGAGCAGGTCGCGCGCATCCTCGCGGTCCAGAATTGTGAAGTCCGCCCTGTATCCAATCGCGTCGGCATGACGCCGCAGAATGCGGTTTCCGATGGAGTGAAACGTCCCGCCCCAAAGCGCGTTCAGCTCCGCCCCCAGCAGATCGGTGACGCGATGCATCATCTCCCGGGCGGATTTGTTGGTGAACGTCAGCAGCAGGATGCGTTCGGCAGGAATACCCTGCTCGAGCAGATAAGCGACGCGATAGGTGAGCGTGCGCGTCTTGCCTGCACCCGCGCCCGCAATCACCAGCGACGGCCCCGGACTGGCGGTGACCGCCGCATGCTGCTGTTCGTTCAACTCACGCGCGTAATCAATCCGCAGGTGAACCGGCGGCTGGAAGGTCTTGAGCACATACTCGCGTGACATACGCGGGGATTGAACGGAGTCCGTCCCGCAGCGGGAAGAAAAAAGACCCGAATCGCCACGGAATCGCCACCCACACCCGGACCAGTTGATTTTGTGCGGACTTTGACAGACCCTGCAAAGGCGTTCATACCGCGACTTGCGGCTCCCTGAGGTGTTGATCGGGGATAACAGCAACGGTGGAATGCAATAGTTATGGCGAGATTGGTTCTGAAATCCGGCAACGGCGCGGCCCAGGCATATGACCTGAAGGCCGGTCGTTACCTGTTTGGCAGTTCGCCGGACAACGACTTCCAACTCGACCACGCCTCCGTAGCCGAGCATCACTGCGAGATCGAGATCACCGCCGAGGAGATGATCGTCCGTGACCTTGGTTCACTGAGCGGCACCTACGTGAACGGGCGTTTCGCCGAGGGTGCCAAGGTGCAGTCCACCCAGACCCTGCGCATCGGCGACCTTGAATTCGCCGTGGAGGGCGCACCGGCCAAGGTGCTGGTGCCACAGACCAGCGGCCCCGGCAAGGTCTGGCAGGTGGAGATGCCGGATGGCTACACCAGTTGCGCGCAACACCACTCCGAGCGCGGTGTGGTGGAGTGCATCAAATGCCACCGGGTCTGGTGCGGCCACTGCGTCCACCGCATCGGTCTCCAGGGCAAGAAACCGCTGAGGCTCTGCCCCGAATGCGGCGCGCTGTGCGGCCCGGCCAGACACAAGGTTCAGAAGGCGAAGAAGGGGTTCTGGGCGTGGTTGTGGCGTTTCCTCTTCGGCTGGATGCGCCGCAAACGCGTGACGCAGGTGGTGACCACCAAGCCGGTCAAACCCAAGGCGAAGGCAAAGCCCAAACCGCCCTGCAACCTTCGCATCAAGGGAAAATGATGCACGGGCCGCCGTGTTTGTGATTCACTCGCGTGCATGCGCAAGCGCACCAAGCCCCCTGCCCTGCTGGCCTTCGTGGATGACATCTACGAAGACCTGGAACTTTGGTATCCCAAACTGCGGATCGAAGAGGCCGGGTATGCCATGCAACTGGCAGGACCTGCATTGCGCACCTTCGCGGGCAAGCATGGGTATCCAGCCGCCGCCGATCTTCTCATCAGCAAGGCGCGCAGCCGCGATTATTGCGGGCTGCTCATCCCGGGCGGTTTCATGCCGGACAAGCTGCGACGCGATCCGAAAGTCCTGTCGCTCACGCGCGAGTTCTTCGAGGCGGGCAAGCTGGTCGCCTTCATCTGTCACGGCGGATGGATTCCTGTCTCGGCAAAGATTCTCACAGGCAGACGCGCCACAGGCTCGCTGGGCATCAAGGATGACCTGGAAAACGCCGGGGCCATCTGGGTGGACGAACCGGTGGTCGTGGATGGCAACCTGATCTCCAGCCGCACGCCCAGGGATCTGGCGCCATTCGCCGCCGCCATG
>CAYQCZ010000258.1:2493-6474 GCA_964415955.1 uncultured Verrucomicrobiota bacterium
GGTGAAGTTCCTCGAATCCAACCCGCCCAAATGAGTCCAACCCCTGCGTGACGCCACGGATGCGCATCCGGGCGGCACGCAACGGCAATCACGATTTTCCAGAGCATTTCCCATGTCAGGTCACCCAGGTTTTGGCGCCCACACTGATCCAAGCTTCCGTTCCAAACCCCGTCCCGCCGGCGAGGTCGTGCGGCGGGTATGGGTCTATCTGCGCCCCTACAAGTTCCTCGCCATGGCCACGGTGGGCTGCGCGGTGCTGTCACTGGCGTTTGGTTTCGCCTATCCCAAGCTCACGCGGTTCATCATCGACGAGGTGATCACCAACAAGCAGGCACACAAGCTGACGCCGGCCGCGCTGGCATTGCTGGGCGCCTTTCTGCTGCGCGATGTGTTCAACGGGCTGCGCATCCGCATCAACAATCATCTCGAACAAAACGTCATCTTCGACATGCGCCGTGAGGTCTATGCGCGCCTGCAACGGCTGCCGGTGCCGTGGTTTGACCAGCGCAGTTCCGGCGACCTGATGACGCGTGTGATCGAGGACGTGAACAACGTGGAGCGGTTGCTGATTGACGGTGTGGAACAGGGCACGGTGGCGGTCCTCAGCATCGTGGGCGCGCTGGTGTTCATGTTCCTTTACAGTCCGGTGCTGGCACTGGTGTCGCTCATCCCCGTGCCGCTGCTGGTGTTCGGCGCGATGTGGTATACGACCACGGCGCACAAGCGCTACCGCCGCCAGCGCGAGGCCGCCAGCGCGATGAACGCCCTGCTCATGGACAACCTCCAGGGCATGCGCCAGATCAAGGCCTTCGCCCGTCAGGACCACGAGGACGCGCGGTTTGCCGGCCGTGCGGATGAATTGCGCGAGGGCACGCTGGTGGTCATGCGCGCATGGTCGATCTACGGACCTGCCATGCAGTTCGTGGGCGCGCTGGGCATCGGGCTGGTGCTGTGGGTGGGCGGATTGCAGGTGGTAAACGGCAAAATGGAAACGGGCGAACTGGTGGCGTTCATGCTGTATGCGGGCATGTTCTTTTACGAGCCGATCGGCCGTTTGCACGGCCTGAACCAGATGCTCCAGTCCGCGCGGGCCGCCGCCGCACGCGTGTTCGACAACCTCGATTCCGATCCGGAACGCCCGGGGCGCCCAGGATCATTGAAGGAGCCGGTGCGCGGGGAAATCCGTTATGAACACGTCAGTTTCAGCTACAGCGTGGAGGACGCGGACGGCAACGGCAAACCAGGTCCGCGCGTGGTGTTGAACGATGTGTCACTGCATGCAAAACCGGGTGAAATGATCGCACTGGTCGGCCCCACCGGTGCGGGCAAGAGCACACTGGTGAATTTGTTGCCCGGCTTTTACGAGCCCACGGCGGGAACGATCACCATCGACGGACAGGACATCAGCGGCATGGCGCTCGCCTCGTTGAGGAAACACATCAGTGTGGTCAGCCAGGAACCGTTCCTGTTCAACGGCACCATTCGCGAGAACATTCTCTACGGCAAACTGGATGCCACTGATGGTGAACTGGCCGAAGCTGCGAAGGCGGCGAACTGTTACGATTTCATCATGGCATTGCCGGACAAGTTCGACAGCCGCGTGGGCGAACGCGGGGTGAAACTCAGTGTCGGCGAAAAGCAGCGCGTGTCCATTGCCCGGGCCTTGCTCAAGGATTCACCCATCCTGATCCTGGACGAGGCAACCGCAAGCGTGGACACGGCAACCGAGAAGCTGATCCAGGAGGCGTTGGAGCGGTTGATGGCCGGGCGGACGAGCTTCGTGATTGCACACCGTCTCAGCACCATCCGCAGCGCGAATCAGATTCTTGTGCTGCGCCACGGGGAGATTGTCGAGCGCGGCTCCCACGAGGAACTGCTGGAGCAGGGCGGACTTTACGCCAAACTGGCCCGCATCCAGAACACCACGACCATCGAGGAAAGCTTCGCACGCATCGAGACGACGTAAGCCGCCTCAAAACTCACGCGGCCTTGTGCGTGCAGACAAGGTCCTGTTCAGGCTGGATTTTCCAGCGCGCCGCCACCTGCTTGAGGTCCTCAGTCAGACCCCAACGGTCCGGCACCGGCTCGCCTTGATGACCGGGGTTGCCGCCCTTGAGTTCCATGCAGCCCTTGTTGTCGCCGATGCGCCGCATGGCCTCGCGGTCTTCTTCGCTGAGTTGGATGTCCGGCAATAACGCCAGTTCATCGATCTTCTGCTCGATCGGTTTCGCCTTGTCACCAACCTCCTGGATCATGGTGGGGATGACGCTTTTCACGGACGCGTGGGACAGGTTCCAAAGGCAGGCGAGTTGGAGCAGGGTCACGCCGTATTTCCCGGCGAATGGCCGCATCTGGTCGATCTTGGCATTGCCGGCCTCGACCCATCCCGCCGGACGGAACGTGCGGTGGTCGCCATAACCGAACTGGTGTCCGGGTTTCACATCGTCATGAAACAGACCACCGTAGTCCACCACGCGGGTGATGATCTTCACGTTGTGTTTCTCGGCGGCAGGAAGCACCAGGCTGCCGGGCCATGGCTCCAGTGGATTGAGAATGATCATCGCCCAGTCCATCAGGCCGCTGAACCGCTCGATGCACTGGATGATGTCGAGCGCGAAGCCATTGGCCGGTCCAGGAGCAATGCCCAGGCGGTCGGTCAGCTTGGCGTCCTTGAGCTTGTCCATGGCGGACCAGACGGCGTCGCTGCTGTAGCCGATGGCATCGGGATTGTGCAGCAGCAGACAGTCGAACTTGTCCACTTTCAGGCGCTCCAATTCCTTTTCCGTGGCCATTCGAAGATAGCCCGGGAAATCCGCGGGCTTCCGAAGCCGGGGATCGGTGAACCGTAGGTAGCCCTTGGCTCCATCGCGGACACCCGGATAGATGTCATGCCCCACGATGCCCACCAGGGAGTAGGAGCCGCGCGGCTTGTCGGCCAGTGCCTTGCCGAGCATCTCCGTGGCGGCCCCGTGGCCATACACATCCGCCGTCATGAAGGTGCGGATGCCGCGATCGTAGGCGTGGCGGATGGCGTTCAGATAGCGCTCCTCGTCCAAAGCTTCGCCAAAATGCATGAAGCGGCCTCCGCTCCACGTTCCATATGCAGTGCGTGTCAAATCCATATCGGCGCGCATGATTTTGTTTTTTGCCGGATAAAGCAATGCCTTGCATGCATCTGTTCATGCCAAAATCCGGCTCAGGATTGGTCCGGGCGGACCCCTGCCGCTTCTGTCCAGCACCCTCCTGAGCGGAGGGCAGCCTCATTTCCTGAAGGCGATTTTTCCCGGTATCGTTTGCCCGTCGTGCATGGTTGGTGTAAGCGGTAGCGCGTCCGTCGAACCGGGAGATTTCGTTTGTGAGTTTGATCATCGCCATATTTCTGCCGCTGCTCGCCGCCGGTTTCATGCCGTGGCTGGGACGCCGCCTTGGCCCACGCACGGGGTGGGTGGCGATGGGCTGCGCCGCAGTGTCCGTGGCAGCCATCGCCACGCTTCATGGCGGCGCGCAGGAGGGACGGACCTTTTCCTGGCCATGGGTGCCCTCCCTGGGGCTTTCGCTGACGTTCATGGCGGACGGGCTGGCCCTGTTCTTCGGTCTGGTGGTCAGTGGCATGGGGGTTTTGGTGATGTTCTACGGCACGTTTTATATGGACGACCATTACCGGGATCATGGCCGGTTCTATGCCTATCTGCTGTTCTTCATGTCCGCGATGCTGGGAACAGTCTTTGCGGGACATCTGCTGCTGCTGTTCGTGTTCTGGGAGCTCACGGGCATCGCATCCTTTCTGCTGATCGGCTTCAACCACGAGAAGGAGGAATCGCGCGACGGCGCACGCATGGCGCTGCTGATCACCAGCCTGACCGGACTGGTCATGCTGACGGGCGTGGTCCTGCTGGGGCAGGTGGCGGGCACGATGGACCTGGGTGAGCTGCTGGCCAGTCCGCCACGCGATGCAACCGGCTTTTTGAATGTGGTGATGCT
>CAYQCZ010000259.1:0-6466 GCA_964415955.1 uncultured Verrucomicrobiota bacterium
CTGGTGATGATGGGGGCGTTTGGCAAGTCGGCCCAGTTCCCGTTTCATTTCTGGCTGCCCAATGCGATGGCGGCGCCCACGCCGGTGAGCGCCTATCTGCATTCGGCCACCATGGTGAAGCTGGGCGTGTTTCTGTGCGGCCGGTTGTTCCCGGTGTTCCAGCAATGCGAGTGGTGGATGCCGCTGCTGGCGACGGTGGCCTTTGGCACGATGCTGCTGGGTGCGGTGCTGGCATTCCTGGCCGTGGACCTGAAAGCCATCCTTGCCTACTCCACGGTGAGCCAGCTCGGGTTGTTGATCGGTTACTATGGCATGGCCCCGGCACAGGGGGTGGATTTCGACTACCTGCACATCCTCAACCACGTGTTTTACAAGGGCTGCCTGTTCATGGTCGCGGGTGTCGTGGATCATGCGGTGGGCACGCGGGACATCCGTGCGGTGGGCGGATTGTGGCGACGGGCGCCGCTGCTGGGGTGGATTGCGCTGGTGGCCTGCGCCTCAATGGCCGGATTGCCGGGGACGACCGGTTTTGTCAGCAAGGAGTATCTGCTCAAGGAAGTTTTTGGGGCATTCCAGGAGCACGAGTTTCTGGGCTGGTATGCGCTGGTGGCCATCATCCTCAGCTCGCTCATCAAGGTGGCTTTTTCGGTGCGGATTTTTCACGGCATCTTCCTCGGGCCTGAGACGGACGCCGTGCGGAATCATTTTCACCGGCCGAAGCCGGGCATCCTTGTCCCGCCATTGCTGCTGGCCGTGGCGGTGGTGGTGTTCGGCGTCCTGCCGCCGCTGCTGGGCAGCGGGCTGGCCGCGTTTGAGGTGGCCGGGCTGCACAGTCACGCCCACGGCGAGCTGCATTTGTGGCATGGGGTGACGCGGGAGCTGCTGACCAGCGCGGTGCTGGTGGTGCTTGGCTTCGTCACCTACGGGCTGGTGTATCGTGTCCGGCTGAATGATCACCACACGCCGGTGTGGCTGCGCTTCGACATCGCGTTTCAGGCCGGGCTGCTTGGTTTTGGAAAGTTCACCAAGCGCCTGACCCGCGCGGTTTGCAGCGACCAGCCGCTTGATTATTTCCCGATCCTGCTCACGTTCTTCACGGCCAGCGTGGGGTTCGCCCTGTGGCATTCCGAGGGGCCGGCATTGTTTCCCATCCGGGCGTGGGTCATGCCGGACGCATTGCTGGGGCTGACCGCCCTGCTGATTGTCGTGGCGGTTCTGGGCGTGATCCTGCTGCGAGGGTGGATTTCGCAACTGATCAGCCTCTCGGTGGCGGGCTTCCTGACGAGCTTCTTTTACATTCAATACCGCGCGCCGGACCTGGCCCTCACGCAGCTGCTGGTGGAAACGGTGACGTTGATCCTGGTGCTGTTGCTGTTGAGCCGGTTTCCGCGCTCGGCGGAGGCGGGTGAAAATGTGCGTCCGCACGGCGGGGGGCGGAGGCTCCTGAATGCCGGGCTGTCACTGGCGATGGGCGGGCTGATGTTTGCGCTGGTGCTGGTGTTCACCCGGGAAGAGCCGGTGGTGCGGGTGGGGGGGCGGATTCTGGAGCAGACGGTGCCGCTGGCGGCGGGCCGCAACGCCGTCAACACCACGCTGGTCGATTTCCGCGGACTGGACACGCTCGGGGAAATCGCGGTGCTGCTGATCACCACGCTGGGCTGCCTGGGCCTGCTGATGCGCCGCAAACGCACGCCCGAGGAATACCTCAGCGGGCCGAAGGGGCCGGCCGGCATGGGCATCGAGGAAACGGAGGGCCGGCCATGACTGGTCCACGCTCCTGGATTTTTGGGACGGTGGTGCGGTTCGCATTTTTTGTCATCAACGCGTTTGCCGTGTATCTGTTTGTGCGCGGCCACAACGCGCCGGGTGGCGGGTTCATCGCGGGACTGGCCAGCGCGGCGTCCCTCGTGCTGTTGAGCCTGGCGATCGGGCTGGAGGCGTTGCACCGGCTGATCCGGGTGGATCCGGTGCGGATCGCCGCCGCGGGCCTGCTGGTCTCCATCCTTTCGGGTCTGGCGCCCCTGCTGGCGGGCGGCGCCTATCTCACACAGTTCAACTGGCATCTGCATGAGGTGCCGTTGCTGGGCGACGTGCACGTGGGCACGCCGTTGGTGTTTGATCTGGGGGTTTACCTCGTGGTCATCGGCATCACCTGCAAGATCATTTTTGTGCTCGCGCAGTCCACACAGGGCCTGCCGGGGCTGGTCGCGGCGGAGGAGCGTCGTTACAGCTCGCCGGTGGAAGAACCGGTGGAGGACCGGCCGGCAGCGAGGAAGGAGGCCGGAGATGCAGATTGAAACGGCCCTGCTGATCGGGGTTCTGTTCGCCGCGGCGACATGGCTCATCCTTCAGGGCAGCTTTGTGCGGATCCTGTTTGGGTTCATCCTGCTCTCCAACGGCGCAAATCTGGTGGTGCTGGCCATGAGCGGCCGGCCGGATGGGAAGGAGGCGCCCGTGGTGGCGGAGCCCGGGGGGGTGATGGTGGATCCGGTGCCGCAGGCGCTGATCCTGACGGCGATTGTCATTGGTTTCGGCGTGACAGCCTACCTGGTGATGCTGCTCTACCGGATGTTTCTTGATCAGAAGACCACGCACATCACAGAAATGTATCAGGACCAGGAGGAGGCACCATGAACGGCGCCATTCTGCCCTTTCTGCTGCCGCTCTTTACGGGTGTGCTGGCGCTGTTTCTGGGCCAGCCCGGCCGGGGGCGGCGCGGTTTTTTTGTGGCATCGGCTGCGGTGCAGACGGCCGTCGGGCTCTGGTTGATCGATGAAAACCTTGCCGGCCGGCCGCCTGTGCTGCTGGCGGGCGGCTGGGCGTCGGCGGTGGGCATCACGCTGGTGGCGGATTTGCTTGCCGCCATCATGGTCACGCTCAGTTCGATCACGGCGCTGGCCACGGTGCTGTTCACCTGTTGCGAGAGCGGCCCGCGTGTGGAGCATCCGCTGCGGCTGCCGCTGGTTCAGTTCATGGTGGCGGGAATCAATCTGGCATTCGTCACCGGCGACTTGTTCAACCTGTTTGTCGCCTTTGAAATCATGCTGATTGCGTCCTATGCGCTGCTGACCCTGGAGGCAGACGACTGGGATGTGAAACAGGCCTATCCGTATCTGGCGGTCAATCTGCTGGGCAGCACGCTGTTCCTCTGCGGGGCGGGACTGGCATATGGATTGTTTGGCACATTGAATTTCGCGGGAATCATTGTGCAGGCGGCCGGGATGCCCGGGGATGGCCGGGTGCAGGTGCTGGCCACGCTGTTGCTGGTGGTGTTCGGCACCAAGGCGGGTCTGTTTCCGCTCTACTACTGGCTGCCGAACAGCTACCCCACCCTCTCGGCGGCGGTGGCCGGCTTGTTCTCGGGAATGCTGACAAAGGTTGGGGTGTATGTGCTGCTGCGCATGTTTGCCACGGTGCTGCCACACGAGTTGAGCGGATTGCATCAACTCATCGCCTGGCTGGCGGGCCTGACGATGGTGCTGGCGGTGATCGGCGCCATTTCGCGCAACTTCATCCGCGGAATCCTGTCCTTCCACATCCTCAGCCAGATTGGGTTCATGGCCCTGGCCATCGGCCTGTTCACGCCGCTGAGCATCGCGGCGTGCATCTTCTACATCATGCACCACATCATCGTGAAGGCGTCCTTGTTCCTGGTGGGCGGCGTGGCAACCGTGCTCAACCGGACGGATGACCTGGACCGGATGGGCCATTTGTGGCGGGCGACGCCGTGGGTGGGCATTGTCTTCCTGCTGCAGGCGCTTTCGCTGGCGGGAATCCCGCCATTGAGCGGTTTCTGGGGCAAGTATGTCATCATTGTGGAAGGTCTGCATCAGGGGGAATACTGGTTGATTGCGGCCTCGCTGGTGGCAAGCGTGCTGACATTGTTCAGCATGTTGAAAATATGGATGGCGGCCTTCTGGGCCGGGCCGGCGGGGCTCACCCCCCGGACAGACGACGCGCGCTGGCGCCCCATGCTGGCCGTGGTGGGCGGAATGACGCTGCTGTCCTTGGGCATCGGCCTGGGTGCCGAAGGCGTGATGCAACTGGCATTGCGGGCGGCGGACGCAGCACTGGACCAGCAGGGCTATGTGCGGCTGGTGCTCGGCGCAGCCGGGAAAGGAGGCCTCTGAACATGCGCTGCTTTCTGTTGAATCTGCTGCTCGCGGTCATGTGGCTCCTGTTAAGCGAGCAACCACGGCTGGGCACGTTCTGTGCGGGATTCGCGCTGGGCATGGGGCTGATCGCACTGTTCCAGCCGGTCCTGCCGCGCGAGCGCTACGCGGGACGGGTGCTGGGGGTGGCCCGTTTTGCATTGGTATTTTTGCGCGAGTTCATCATTGCCAATGTGGACCTGCTCCGCACGGTCCTGCTGCAGCCCCGCGAGCAGCTCACTCCCGGCCTGATCACGGTGGACGTCCGGGGACTGACGCGGCCCGAGATTCTGCTGCTCACCCACTGCATTTCACTGACGCCCGGCAGCGTGACGGTGGAGGTGGAGGAGAATTTCGAAACCATCATCGTCCACGCGCTCAACGGGCGTGATCCGGAACAGGTGCGCCGGCATATAAACAACACGTTTCGCCGGGCAATTCTCGGCTTCTCGCGCGCATGAACACGGTGATTCTCATCTCATTTGCAATGCTGGTGCTGGCCGTGCTGCTGGCCCTCTACCACCTCAAGCGCGGCCCCTCCGCGCTGGACCGCATCCTGGCCTTTGACCTCATCACCACGTGCGTGGTGGGGATGGTGGTCCTGCTGTCCGTGGCCTGGCGCACGGCGGTGTTCCTCGAAGCCATCCTCATCGTCTCGCTGCTGGGCTTCTTCACAACGGTGGCGTTCGTTTTCTACCTCACCCGCGAACAGATACAATCGAGCGACACGGAAAGGGACGAATCGAAACTGAAATGAAAAACCCCGTTTTCAATCCCGCAAAGCGGCACCGGCCGGAAGCGCAATGAGTCTGCTCTCCAACATCCTGTGCGCCATCTGCCTTTTGGGCGGGGCGTTCTTTGTGCTCGCGGCCGCCATCGGCATTGTCCGCCTGCCGGACGTGCTGTGCCGCTCGCATGCACTGGCCAAGGGAATGACCCTTGGCATCAGCCTGATGCTGGCGGGCCTATGGATACACCTGGGGCGTGCGGAGGAAACCAGCGGTTTGAAGATCGCCCTCGCGGTCTTCTTCCAGCTTCTGACCATCCCCGTGGCCAGCCACCTTCTGTCCTTGGTGGCATGGAAGCAGGATCTGCCCCGCTGGCGCCACGCCCCGGTGGCCGATCACCGCCAGCCCCCGGCCCAAAACCCGCCTCCAGCGGAACACACACCGCCTGGATGATGTTGGGCGGCCTTCTTTTTGTTTCCATTGAACCGGGTGGCCACCTAAGATGCGGGCCGTTTTGAGCTGGTTTGGACCAGCTTTTGCAACCAAATCGAACTATGCCACTGACACATACCCGCGACCTTTTCGCCAAGGCGCTTAAAGGCAAATACGCGCTCGGCGCGTTCAACGTGAACAACATGGAGCTGCTCCAGGCCATCATCGAGGCCTGCGAGGAGGAGAAAGCCCCCGTCATGCTCCAGATTTCCAAGGGAGCCCGTGAATATGCCAACCCGGTGTATCTCAAGAAGCTCATCGAGGCGGCGGTCAGCGTGAGCACCATCCCCATCGCCGTGCACCTCGACCATGGCGACAGCTTCGAGCTCTGCAAGCAGTGCATCGACGAGGGGTTCACCAGCGTCATGATCGACGCCTCGCACGAGCCTTTTGAAAAGAACGTCGAGATCACCAAGAAAGTTGTGGATTACGCCCACAAACACAACTGCGTGGTGGAATCCGAGCTGGGCCACTTGGTGGGCGCGCAGTTCGACGACGGCGAGGAGGGCGGCTGCCACTCGGCCAGCGGCCATTACACGGTGCCGGACGAAGCGGTGAAATTCGTGAAGGAATCCGGATGCGACTCGCTCGCGGTGGCCATTGGCAACAGCCATGGCGCCTACAAGTTCAAGGGCACGCAACACCTCGACCTCGAGCGCCTCAAACTCATCAAGAAAGCCCTCAGCGACGCCGGTCTGGGTGACTACCCCCTCGTGCTTCACGGAGCCAGCTCCGTTCCAAAGGAACTCGCCCAGAAGATCAACAAGTTCGGTGGCGGGATGGGCGAAGACACGGCCGGCGTTCCGGAGGCGGACATCGAAGTGGCACGCCGCGTGGGCTGCACCAAGGTGAACATCGACACCGACCTGCGTCTGGCCATGACGGCGGCCATCCGCGAGGTGCTCTACACCAAGACCAAGGAATTCGACCCGCGCAAGTATCTGGGCCCGGCCCGCAAGGCGGTCAAGGAACTGGTCCGTCACAAGCTCAAGAACGTGCTGTGCTGCGCCGGTCATGCCTTTGACTGAGGCAGGCGCCCATCATGACGCGGTTTTCATGGGCGGATGGGCAGCCATCCGCCTTTTCCTTGTCGGT
>CAYQCZ010000260.1:0-6431 GCA_964415955.1 uncultured Verrucomicrobiota bacterium
CCTGGTTCATCCCAACCAGGCTGGAATCGACGCAATTCATTACCGGCTTCGAACACCGCAGGGCATCTCCAATCCCGTTCGCATCGGCCTTGCCAGCGGACCGGTGATCGCCGAACCGCTTGACCACGACGGTTCGCTGCCGCAGAAGCTCACCGTGCCCTGCGAATTTGCGGGACGATTCCGGTCCCGTGGCCAGCCGACCACGCTCATCTTCGATGCGAAGAAGGGTGAGGTTTTTTGGATCGAATGTGTCACCCAGCGATTGAGCCAGCCGGTCGATCCCTTCGCCGTCATTGAACGCGTGATCAGAAACGACAAAGGCGAGGAAAGTTACGGACAGATTGCCGAGCTTGCCGACAATGACGTGAACATCGGCGGAACCGATTTCAACACCACCACACGGGATTTTGCCTACAGGTTTGCAGCACCTGAGGACGGTTCCTACCGGGTGCGTTTGCGTGACCTTTTCAACCGGCATGAAGGCGCACCCCGCCATGTTTACCGGCTCTCCATCCGCAGGGAGGCGCCGGATTTCAAGCTGGTGGCCCTGGCCGAACAGCCTCCCAAGCCGAACAACGACTCGCGCACGGTCCACACGTGGACAACAAATCTTCGTCGTCACGAAACCCAGGTGCTCAAGGTGCTGGCCGTGCGGCGAGACGGTTTCAACGGCGACATTTCACTGCATGTGGAAGGGCTGCCGGAGGGTGTGGCTGCCGGTGAGGCGCGCATTGAGGCCGGGAAAAATGCCGCGTTCATTCCCTTCACTGCCCGTGAGAATGCGCCGTCAGGAGGCGCCCTTGTGAGGATCACCGGACGCGCGAACATCGGCGGAAAGGAGATTGTCCACGAGGCGGCCGGGGCATCGGTGGTGTGGCATGTCGGCGATTTCAACAACGAGCCGGTGCGGTCACGATTGTCGCGCCATGTGGCGGTGGGCGTGTGTGGCGCTGAGAAGGCCGCCCTGAGCCTTGCGCCGGTGGGCGGAAAGGCTTTCGAGGCCGAAAGCGGCGGCAAGTTGCAGATCCCCGTTCAAATCACCCGCCATGCTGAATTCTCAGAGGTGCTGAAGTTCAAAGCGGCGGGTCTGAGCGCGTTGGATTCACTTGGTGAACTGGAGATGACCACGAAGACGAACGTGGCCACGCTGGAGATTGATCTGGCGAAGTTCAAGCTGCCGGCCGGATTGCACAGCTTCCTGTTGCAGACTCAAACAAAGGGCAAATACCGCAGTTACGCCGCAGAATCGCAGGCGGCGGATGAGGAAGCCGCACGCGCCGAACAGGAAACGGCGAATGCTGCAAAGGAGGCGAAGGAAACCGCCGATGCGCTGGCGGCGGCGATCAAGGCGGTGACTGAAGCCGAGGCGCAGGCCAGGAGCGCATCGGACAAGGACAGGGAAGGCCTCACCACCAAGGCCAGATCGGCTGCCGAGGCCAGAGCCGCCGCCGAAAAGGCCTCGGCCGATGCCGCCGCCAAACTCGCAGCCGCAGAGAAGAAAAAAGCGGATGCCCAGGCGCGCAAGAAGGACTTGAACGCCAGGGCTGCCGCCAAGGATGCGACCATCATGGTGTATTCCGAGCCGATCACCCTCAAGATCAGCGAACCCACCGCAAAATGACCCCCCGGATGCTTCGCATGCGCAGACTGGCCGCCTTCATCCCCATTGCTTTTCTTGCTGTCATGGCATGGGCGGCAGATGAAACGGCCCCGGCAACATCGCAGCGCAAACCCATCGAGGTGGCGAAACTGTCGCGCAAATCCGCCGTGGACTTTGAGAGCGAAGTCCTGCCGGTTCTCCAGGCAAATTGTCTGGCCTGCCACAATCGCACTTCGGCCAAAGGCGGTCTGAACCTCGAAACCCCGGAGGACATGCTCAAGGGTGGTGATTCCGGCCCCGCCATCGTGCGCAGGAAGGGCGGTTCCAGTCTGCTGGTCAAGGTGGCGGCGCATCAGGACCCGGACATGATCATGCCGCCGGTTGGCAACAAGTCACAGGCCTTGGACCTCACACCCGAACAACTGGGCCTGATCAAGCTCTGGATTGATCAGGGGGCCAGGGGCAGCGTGGCAACGGCCAGAACTGTCAATTGGCAGCCGTTGCCGGATGATGTGAACGCCATTCTGGCGGTGTCGATGACCGCCGATGCACAGTTCGCCGCCTGTTCCCGTGGCAACCAGGTGTTCATCTACCACCTGCCCGCCAGCAATCTTGTTGCCCGCCTCGCTGATCCTTCGTTGATCAAGTCGGGCCTATACGCACAGCCCGGCGCGGCCCATCGCGATGTCGTGAACGCGCTGGCGTTCAGTCCGGATGGATTGCTCCTTGCCACCGCAGGTTACCGTGAAATCAAACTTTGGCGGCGACACCAGGACGTGCCGCGCGAAGTCATGGATTTCAAAATGAAGTCCGGACTTGTCGCGCTGGCTGCCAGTGCCGATGGACAATGGGTTGCCGCCGGCGGCGCAGACGGCTCGGTGCGTCTCTGGGACATGGCCAGAAACCGATCCGGACGCTCTTTTTCCGCAGGGAAGGCAGCGGTGAAGCGGCTCAAGTTTTCGCCGGACAACCAGGAACTGCTGATCGCCTACGCGGGTGGTGCATTAAGACTGTTCGGCGCAAAAAACGGCAGACGCATCGGTGAAATCACCGGTGCGGGGGAGGTGGGTGATTTCGTCTGGCTGTCCGATGCGGCACGCCTCGCTCTTGCCGGTGTGGACGGACGTATCAGTCTCTGGCAGCGATCCACGTCAGGCAGCACTGCGTGGACCACGACAGGCGGCTTCATGGCGCACGAAGGGGGCGTTACTGCGTTGGCGACTGTTTCCACGAACACGCAGCAACTTGTCACCGGTGGAGCCGATGGCATCGTGCGTTTGTGGGATTTGGAAAAGGCATCAGTCCTTCGAGAGTTCAAGCACGGGGCTTCCCTCAGCAGCGTGGCCGTAAGCGAGGATGGCCGGCGCCTTGCCACGGCTGGCGGCGGAGTTGTCGCCCGGATCTGGGATCTCGCCGATGGCAGGCAACTGGCCGAAGTGAAGGGCGACCGCGAGGCTGTCGAACGGGCGGGCGCGAGCGAGCGGTTCCTGAACTTCGCCGTGAACGAGGTCGCTTATCACAAGGGGAACGTGCAAAACGTCGAGAAGCAGCAGCAGGCTGCCGCCGAACGCGTCAAGAAGGCCGTTGAAGCGCAGGCCGCGGCGGTGAAACCCCTGGAGGAAAAGCAGACGGCGCGCAATGCCGCCGCCGAGTCGAACGACAAGGCTGACAGGGAGCTGGCAGATGCCAATGCCGCGCCCAACGCAGCGACCGAGGAGGGGAAAAACAAAATCAAACAGGCGATGGACCGGCAGGCGGCCACCGCAAAGGCCCTGGCCGATGCCGAGACGGCCTTGAAGAAGGCCGGGACAACCAAATCTGTCGCCGACAATGAAGTGACGCTGGCGAATCTGGCGCTCAAGCGCGAGGATGAGAATCTCACCGCTGCAAGATCCGCCTTGGAGCGTGCCGAAGCGGTTCAAAAGGAGGCGGATGCCGTTTTGAAGAAGGCGCGTGAATCGGTGTCCGGCACCGAGAGGCCCCTGCATTATGCAGGTTTTTCCTCTGATGACCGTTCGTTGTGGACGTTGGGGGAAGACCGCGCATTGCGCCAGTGGCATGGCGGGACCGGAGCGGCGATGTCGATCCTCAGGGGGAAGGCAACGGCGCTGATGCCTTTCACCATCATGCCGGACAACATGTGTCTGCTGGCGGGCGACGACCATCGTGCCCGTTTGTTTTCCCTGACATGCGAATGGAGCCTCGAACGCGTCATCGGAGGTGGTCCGGACGCGCCGTTTGCGGATCGTGTCAATGCACTGGCGTTCAGTCCGGATGGAAAACTTCTGGCATCCGGCGGCGGCGAACCCTCGCGCGGCGGCGAAGTGCATCTTTGGGAAATTGTTTCAGGCAGATCGGCGGGAGTGTTCAAGGGCATCCACAGCGATGCAGTGTTGAGCGTGCAGTTTTCACCGGATGGAAGCCTCCTTGCTTCAGGCGGAGCGGATCGTTTTGCGCGCGTGACGGACGTGCTGACCGGCAGGGTGGTGAAAGCATTCGAAGGCCACACGCACCATGTGCAGGGGGTGAGTTGGAAGAGTGACGGGCGCACTCTGGCCACGGCGGGCGCCGACAATGTGGTCAAGACATGGAACGTGCTGACCGGCGAGCGGTTGAAAAACATCGGTGGCTTTGACAAGGAGGTCACTGCGGTGTGTCACAACGGGTTCACGGACCAGTTTGTCGCCGTGGCGGGAGATGGCCGCGTGCGCCTGCTCAAGGAGGATGGCGGCGAGGTCCGGAGCTTTGCCGGCGGACGGGACTTCATGACATCCGTCGCCATCGATCCAGGCGGGCGCCTGGTCATCGCCGGAGGTCATGACAGCGTGCTGCGTGTCTGGAAGATCTCGGGCGAAACCATCGCGGTGTTCACTGCGCCAGAAGCATCTTCGGTTGAACTGACCAGGGAATCCGGAGCATCGAGCCGCGTCCGATGATGATGACCCGGCGTTGACCACGAACGGGAATGTTGCAGCAACCTGTTGTCTCCTGGTGGACTCTGCTGAAAGCAGCTTCCAACGGAGTGTCGGCAGTGCAGCGTGGCCGCCTCTTCCCGACGGCTGAGCCGGACGGCTTGATGCCTTCACCTCTTGAATCTAGGCTGGTGCCGTGTTTGAACTTGTCGCCCCTTACCAGCCGGCCGGTGACCAACCGCAGGCCATTCAGCGTCTCACCGAGGGGCTTCTGAACGGAGCGCGTCATCAAGTGCTCTTGGGCGTCACTGGATCGGGGAAGACATTCACTGCCGCCAATGTCATCCGCAACATCGGCAAGCCGACACTGGTCATTTCGCACAACAAGACCCTGGCTGCGCAGCTTTACGCGGAGTTCAAGAGCTTCTTTCCCAACAACGCCGTCGAGTATTTCGTCAGTTACTTCGATTACTACCAGCCGGAGGCCTACATCCCGCGCACGGACACGTTCATCGAAAAGGATTCCAGCGTGAACGAGGAGATCGAGCGGCTGCGGCTTTCGACCATGAGTTCGTTGTTCGCTCGCCGGGATGTGATCGTCGTGGCCAGCGTGTCCTGCATTTATGGCATCGGCAGCAGGGAGGATTACGAGGCCATGGTGATCCCCCTGAAAGTTGGCGAGGCGCTGAGCCGGGAACAGTTTCTCTGCCGGTTGGTGGACATCCAGTATGCGCGCAATGACATTGCGTTCGAGCGGGGGCATTTCCGGGTGCGCGGCGACACGGTGGAGGTGCGTCCCGGCTACACCGAGGAAGGTGTTCGTGTGGAATTCTTCGGCGATGAGATCGACCGCATCTCGCGTTTTGATCCGTTGACCGGCGAAACACTGGAGCAATTCGCGGCCATCACGATTTATCCGGGCAAGCAATTCGTGACACCTGCCGAAAAGCTCAAGCGGGCCATTTTGAGCATCCGGGAGGAATTGGGGGATCGTGTGGCGTGGTTCGAGGCGCGCGGCAAATTGCTGGAGGCCCAGCGCATCAAGATGCGCACCGAATACGACCTGGAGATGATGGAGGAAATGGGCTTCTGCTCGGGCATTGAGAACTACTCGCGTCACATCGCCAGCCGTCCGCAGGGTTCGAGGCCGGGAACCATCATTGATTTCTTTCCGAAGGATTTTCTGCTGGTGATCGATGAATCCCACGCCACCGTGCCGCAGATCGGAGGCATGTATGCGGGCGACCGTTCCCGCAAGACGGTGCTGGTGGAACACGGCTTCCGCCTTCCAAGCGCGATGGACAACCGGCCTCTGAACTTCGACGAGTTTCAGGCGCTGCAGCCGCAGACCATTTACGTCAGTGCCACACCGGGTCCACGGGAGCTGGAATGGGCGCGGTCCGAGGGAAGGGCGGCGGCCTCCGTTTCAGGGCCTGATCCGGGCGTTGTCGAATTGATCGTCCGCCCGACCGGCCTTGTGGATCCACCGGCGGTGGTCAAGCCGTTGAAGGGGCAGATTGATGATCTGATCGAGGAGTGCCGCAAGCGGGTGGAGGTGAAGGAGCGTGTGCTGGTCACCACGCTCACGAAGCGCACGGCGGAGGAGCTTACGGACTACCTCAACGACATCGGCATCAACGTGCGTTACCTCCACAGCGAGATTGATGCGATTGAGCGCGTGGAGATTCTCCGGGCGCTGCGCCGGGGTGAGTTTGACGTGCTGGTGGGCATCAATCTGCTCCGCGAGGGACTTGATTTGCCGGAAGTGGCGCTGGTGGCGATACTGGATGCAGACAAGGAGGGGTATCTGCGTTCGGCGACGAGTTTGATTCAGACGGCGGGCCGTGCGGCTCGTCATTTGAACGGAAAGGTCATCCTGTATGCGGATGTCATGACGCGGAGCATTCGTGAATTTCTCG
>CAYQCZ010000261.1:0-6416 GCA_964415955.1 uncultured Verrucomicrobiota bacterium
TGCACCGCTTCCGCTGGCTGGAGAGCGAGGATCTCATCGGTGAAATTCCGCAGAAATGGAACCACCTCGTGGACTACAATCCCGAGGTGCCGGTCAATGAACTGGGCATGATCCACTACACCGAGGGCGGGCCCTACTTCGAGAACTACCGCAACTGCGGCTATGCCGGTCTCTGGCGGCAGGACTTCAAGGCCATGATCAATCCGCCCCAGCCCACGCCAGCCTGAACCAGCCAACCGGCGCGGCCACATGGCTGATTCCCAACAACAGGTCATCGCGGAGCACATCGCAGGCGGCAGGGCGGTTCTTCAGACCGAGATCGAGGAACTGCAACGCCTCGCAGGCCGCATTGATGCGCGGTTTGCCGAGGCGGTCGAACTGCTCTGCCGGACCATCCAAAACCAGCGGAAAATCGTCGTCCTCGGCGTGGGCAAGTCGGAAAACATCGCCATCAAGATTGTCGCCACCTTCAACAGCACGGGCGCGCCATCCGTCGCCTTGAACTGCCAGAACGCGCTGCACGGGGACATCGGCGTGGTGACTCCGGGTGACACACTGCTTGCGCTGAGCTACAGCGGCGAAACCTCCGAGTTGCTGGACATCCTGCCGCATGTGAGGCGGCGCGGCGTGAGCATCATCGGTGTCACCGGCAAGGTGGACTCCACCCTCGCGACGAACAGCGACATCGTGCTGGATGTGAACGTCCAGACCGAGGCCTGCCCGCTCAAGCTCGCACCAACCTCCAGCACCACCTGCATGCTGGCGATGGGGGACGCCCTGGCCATGGTGCTGCTCAAGGCGCGGGGATTCGCCGCGGAGGATTTTGCCGAACTGCATCCCGCCGGCACGCTGGGACGGCGGCTCCTGACACGGGTCTCCGACATCATGCGCAAGGACGCGCAACTGGCCACGGTCTCCCCGGCAGACACGGTGTCCGAGGCGCTTGCGGCCATGAAGCGATGCAAGGCGGGCGCGGTCATCGCCCTTACAGAGGACAGCCGGCTGGCAGGCATTTTCACCCACGGTGACTTTGTGCGGGGTTATCAGGCCGACCGGAACATTGGCGACCATCCTGTCAGCGATTACATGACGCGGAATCCGGTCGTCATCCGGGCGGACAAGCTGGCGGTGGAGGTTGTGCGCACGCTGGAGGCTTACCGTGTGGACGACATCGTGGTCATCGACGATGCCAGACGGGTCGTGGGGCTGGTGGACGTGCAGGACCTGTCACGGGCACGCATCATCTGACGCCCATCATGCCCGTCCTCGATTCCGCTACGCCTCCCCCCAGCGACGCCCCGCTGAAGCTCCTGTTCGTCAAACTCAAGCACATCGGTGACGCGCTCATCATGACGCCCGCCCTGATGGCCGTGCGGGCACATTATCCCAAGGCGGAAATCTGGGTCGTGGTGCGCCAGGGAACAGAGGGCATTCTTGCCGGATGCCCCGCCATCGACAACCTGCTCACCGTTGTCCCCGTGGAATCCGAGAACCGTGGCTTGGGTGATTTTTGGTGTGACATCCGCACAGCGATGCGGCTTCGCAGGCAACGCTTCGATTACGCCTTCGAGCTCGGCGATGGTGACCGGGGACGTTGGCTGGTTGGGCTCAGCGGTGCTCGCCATCGCTGTGCGGGCAATCACAACAACCCGCTCAACTTCTGGTGGAAATTCTGGTTCAACCGGCTCTCCGATACGCCGTGGACGCAGGGCCACCGGGTCGAAAAGGACTTTGGACTCGCCGCAGATTTTCTGGGTTTGAAGGGCGAGATTCCCGGCCTCTGCTTCGATCGTTCGCGCAGCAAGGAGCCCGGGTTTATCGTGGGCAAAAGCGATTTTGTGGTGGTGCATCCTGGGACGCGTTGGAGGAAGAAACGCTGGCCAAAGGCACACTGGATCGCGCTTGGCCATGAACTGCTCAAGCGAACCCGGCATATCGTGGTCAGTTCAGGTCCGGACGAGGAGGAACGCAAACTGGCCTCCGAACTGGTCGCCGCGTGGGGGGCCGATCACGCAGTCAGTTCCGATGGCCGTTTGGACTGGGCGCACCTGGCCGGATGTCTTCATCGCGCACGGGCATTCATCGGGGTGGACACGGCGGCAATGCACCTGGCAGCGGCCTGTCAGTGCCCCATCGTCGGCATCTTCGGCTATTCCGTCGTCAGCCAATGGCGTCCGTGGAAAGTGAAGTGCCGCCTGATCAACAAGGCCGCCGGACTGGATCAACGCGAGCATCCAGCCGATGAAATCATGCGGCTTCAAACGCCCGACATGATTTTGGAAGCCCTGGACGAAATCATCCGCCCGTCCATCCCTTGAAATGCGCGTTGGGCGCGAGGAAACGCCCAATCCAACCTTCCCCGCTTCATTTCAACCGGTGAATCTCCGGACCAGCGAGCAACATGCCAGGTCAGCACCCCAAGTCCCGGTGACACACCTGACAGCCGCATCAAAGCAGGCTTCAAGCCGGCCTCCGTCCCTGAGTTGAACAGGGCAGATCCAAGCCCCACCATCCCCATCACCACGGGCAGGAACGCCAACCCCAACCACAATCACGGCGTATTCCAATGAAGAGGGCGGCCTGGTCGGCGGCAGGCAACCCATGCAACTTCCAGTTCACTTTTTCTTCGGCGACATATCCGCCATGGGAAGCGCGGAGAATGCTTTCCACTTCGATTCAAGGTCCTTCAATTCAGGAACACCGGTGTGGACATACAGCCCGTAACGCAATCTCAACGGCTTGCCGGTCTCCACCGTGACCGGCCCATCGAAGCTCAACGAGGAACCCATCCATCCATCGGAGCGCACATGAAAATGCGAGGGATGATTGATGTTGGCCGGGTGATCCATGAGTGTGATGCCCTCGTTCGCATTCGCAGTCACCGGCCCCGAGTAATCGCACCATCGGGCGCGTTTCCAGAAGCAGCCATTGTCGCCCTGCTCGTCCACGTTGCCCTCCGAGTTGCGGATGGTCCCGCCGCCATCGTTGATGCCGATGGTCTTCGCCATGCGCACACCCACCAGCCCGAACGCGGATTTGCCAAAGGTCACGGAGTCGCCCTTTGCATGAAACTCCAGATCGATCACCAAAAACCACTCCTTGTTCGCCAGGGCATGCGCGCTCGTAAGACGACGCTCCTCCAGCAACACCCTGCCCTCCTTCCCAATCCAGTGGTTCACCGTCAACACCCCGCAGGCATCGTTGCCATCGTCCAGGCGATCGATACGCTGGTGGATGATTTTTCCCTCCCTTTTGTCACTCCAGAACACCACCCCATTGACGTCATTGTGGGTGACCCAGACCGAGTTGTGATGACTGTGTCCCTGGGGATCGTGCGGATGCCCCATGCGCGTGAGCGTCCGGCCCGATGGGCCAATCACCGGATAAACAAACGGCCGCTCGTCCTTGGGATCAAAGTGATACCGGGCGATCTCCACGCCGTCGCGCTCGAAGGAAACCTGATCATGCGGCAAAGGAACGGCCTGCATCCGCGGAATGGGCTTGGCCTTCGGCAACGGCACCTGTGCCACACTCTGGAATGATCCAAACAGAAGGCCAACAAGTCCGCACAAGACTGCCTGACGATGGGTGAGTTGCATGGTTGCAATTTACGAACTGGACCGGTCGCCGTCCAGACACCAGTCCACAGGCCAGCCACAGACTTCCTTGTCGCCAGCCTCTTCTGCCCGGGTATAGTGCCTTCATGAAACTTCCCACCTTCATGGTCGTTGCCATTGCGTGCCTCGCCACCTCGGCATCCGCCGCAAACTGGCCGGCATGGCGCGGGCCCACCGCCGATGGCCTTTGCACGGAGAAGGGCCTGCCCACCTCCTGGAACACCACGGACAACGTGGCATGGCGTGTCGAGCTTCCCGAGCCGGGCAATTCCACCCCCGTCATCTGGGGCGACAAGGTGTTCCTCACGCAGGCGGTTGGCGCGCGCCGCACATTGATGTGCTTCCAACGCAGGGACGGTTCGCTGCTCTGGCAGCAAAGTGTCGCCACCACTGAAAAGGAACCCACCCACCAGACCAATCCCTACTGCTCGTCCTCGCCGGTCACGGATGGCGAACGGGTGATTGTCTCCCATGCTTCGGACGGACTGTTCTGCTACGACCTCACCGGCAAGGAACTCTGGCGTCGCACGGATCTGGGCAGACAAATCCACATCTGGGGCGCGGGCACATCACCTGTGATTCATGGCGATGTCTGCTTCCTCAACTTCGGCCCGGGCGAAACCACCTATCTGCTCGCCGTGGACAAGCGCACCGGCAAAACAATCTGGCAACAAGCGGAGGAAACCGGCTACGGCAAACCGCCCACGCCGGATGTGAAAGGCGCCAAGGCGGGGCAACCGGCCACTTACATCGGCTCGTGGAGCACGCCCTTCATCACCAGGGTGGAAGGAAACGATCAGGTGCTGGTCAGCTGGCCGCGACGCCTCGCCGCCTATGATCCCGCCAGTGGCAGGGAACTCTGGGAATGCAAGGGACTGAATCCGTTGGTTTACACATCACCCATCCGCAGCGGGGACATCATTGTCTCGATGGGCGGATTTGGCGGCAGTGCCATCGCGGTCAAACCCGGTGGCAGCGGCGATGTAACCGATTCACGACGGCTTTGGCAGCACCCACGCTCTCCCCAGCGCATCGGCTCCGGTGTCATTCACGACGGGCACATCTACGTCCACAACGATCCCGGCACGGCCATGTGCATCAAGCTGGACACGGGTGACATCGTCTGGACTGAGACGCTCGCAGGCAAGGCCCCCACGAAGCAGAACTGGTCTTCCGTCATGCTGGCGGACAGGCTTTGTTACACGATCAACCAGGGCGGGGATTGCTTTGTGTTCAAGGCCAGCCCCAAGTTTGAACTGATTGCCACCAACCCGCTGGGTGAGCGCAGTAATTCCTCCATCGTGGCGTCGAACGGACAGCTTTTCATCCGCACGCACAAGGCGCTCTGGTGCATCGGGAAAAAGTAGGGCAGGCATCCTGCCTGTCACACTGACTTTCGGATATGATTAATAGTGGGCAAAGCTTGAGTGAGTCTGAGCCAATGACAGGCGCAAGAGTCGGTCGGCAGTGGTAGGGCGTGCACTCCGTCGCCCGCCTCGTGGTGGGTTGCCTCGCGATGCGAGGCAACATCGCTCGCAGCGCGAACGATGCCACCTGGCCAGACAACGGCGCGCAAGGGACTGCGCGCCCTACCTGCACAGAAAGACAGGCAGAATGCCTGTCCTACTTTCTGGCCGATGGTGTTCTTCTGGATTTCCTGGCGCGGTGCTTCACGGTTTTCAAAATGTAGGCCGCAGCATCCGGTGTCTTGCAGCCTGTTTCGCCGTGATTGACCTCCACCTTTCCGATGCGCGCAGCCGCAGCCAGTGCCTTGGCCTGCAAAGCCTCGTTGCGAATGCCAATCGCAATCAACGCCGAGTTCATGGTGTCCCTCACCTTGTTCTTCGCCTTGTGGATGTTCTTCTCAATGACCTTCAGATGCGCCTCAAGCTCCTTGTCGGTGAGCGTCGGGTCTGATTGCGCCAGCGTCGCAATCATCATCCAGCCTGTGGCGGCGGTCCATTCGGAGTCTGACTTGATCCACTCCTTTGCCTTCGCCTTCGCCAGAGCGGAGGCGCTGGCAAACTTCACCAGCGTCCAGAGGACAAAGTCGTTCTCCAGAGCGCCCACCCATGCATCAAGCTGCGCTGCGGTTGCCTGCGATGGATCGGCGATCATGCACGCGAGATTGCGCGCGTCGGCGTTGCCGGTGTCCCAGAGCTGGAGCGCAAGGGCGTGGTCGGTCTTGATCTGTTTGGCGAGCTTGCCGAGGTTCGCGAAGCTCACACCGAAGACATCCGGCCCGGAACCATGCCGCTGATAAATCTTGCGGTTCTGTTCGGTGCCAAGCGCTTCAAGCTGTCGCATGGTTTCGGTGAGGGTCATGAGTGACCTTACCAGCTTGCCAAGATGCGGTCGAGCGGGTGAAGTGGATGTGTCAATCGCATGCAGGACTCCAAGGATTCAAATCAGGTATCCACACCCAAAGCCAATTGGGAACATGCGATGCCATGGATCATTCTGGCGGCCATCTCTGCTTTGCTGGCCGTGCTCCAACTTTGGGCCAGCAAGGCCATCAGCATTTGGATGCCTGTGGAGGGGTATCTTTTCGGTGGAAATGTGGCCAGTGGATTTCACGCCATGCTGTTGGTGTTGTGCGCTTCTTTTGTCAGCTTTGGTTTCCTGGCACGATCCAAGCAAAAGTCGTATCCAAGATTGCTGGCACTCGCCGGTGGGATGCTTGCCATGATCCACGCACTCTACGCATATTATCTATTGCTACCTCATTTGATACTCGCGGCAGGGGCAGTTCCCTATCGATTTCCAGCAAAGATACAATCCGTCTTAAATTCATCCCGT
>CAYQCZ010000262.1:0-6372 GCA_964415955.1 uncultured Verrucomicrobiota bacterium
GAAGGAGATGCCGTTGGTCAATGCAGCGTCGCCAAACACGCAGACCACGTTTTCATCGCTCTTGCGCTGGTCACGCGCGGCGCACATGCCCAGTGCTGCGGACAGCGCCGTGCCTGCATGGCCGGCGCCAAAGCAGTCGTGTTCGCTCTCGCTGCGGAGGGCGAAGCCGTTCAGGCCGTTGGTGGTGCGGATGGTGTGGAAGCGGTCCTTGCGCCCGGTCAGGAGCTTGTGGACATAGACCTGGTGGCTCACGTCCCAGACGAACTTGTCCTTGGGGGTGCTGAACACGCGGTGCATGGCGATGGTCAGTTCCACGACGCCAAGGTTCGGCCCCAGGTGGCCGCCGTGCTTGGAAAGCGTGTGGATCAGTTCCTCTCGGATCTCCTGCGCGAGCGTGATCAACTGCTCTTGCGTGAGCTTCTTGACGTGTTCAGGGCTGTCAACCATGTCCAGATACCGGCTCATATCACTCATTTGTGTCCTCGAATGCCAGCGGTTTGAGCGTCAACGCGCCTTCGGCATTTTTTTCCAGCTGCTGAATCTTCAATTCAGCCTCGGCCAGCTTGGCCTGGCAGACCTGTGCCAGGCGGTTGCCTTCTTCAAATCGAGCCAGAAGCGTTTCCAGCGGCAGTTCGTCGCCCTCCATCGATTCCACAATGGATTCGAGCTTCTGGAGGGCTTCTTCAAACGGCATGTCATCCGCAGAGGCCTTCGCCGCAGCCGCGCTTTTCGGTGACTTCGACATCCCGGCGAACCTAGATCAAAAGCCGTTCTGGCGTCCAGCGCTTTGCAGAAAGACGAAGGCCGCCGATGGAATTCAAAAGATGTAAATTATTGAATTCCAGAAGATTAACGCGCACCTGGCGAGTTTGAAACCTTCAGCAAATCGTTCAAGTTGTAGTGCGTGTAACGGGCATGGCTGGCCACGTTCTCGGCATCGGCGTTGGCCACCCAGAAGTCCAGTGTGTCCGGTGCGAACAGCACGGAATGAATGTTCGATGTCATGCACACCGGCCGGGTCATCAGGTCGCGGGCCGTGGCTTCACCGAACGTTCCCATGCCCGCTTTCACACGACGCGCCAGCTCCTCGTAGCGGTCCCCGGCGGACATCAACACGGCGTCCGTGATGGCATGTGGCAGTTGCGGATGCGCCTGCCCGGCGTGAATGACCTCGAACCGGTCCGGCGTGGCCGCGATGCCCACGGCGCGCCGCGATTTGCCATCCGCGATGACATAGTAGTATTCGCACGTGCGCGGGCTGCGGCGCATGATGTCCACGGCCTCCTCCAGCGTGGCCGCCTTCTCCATGACCTCGCGCACAAGCTGGGCCATGGGTTTGCCATCCCACTGGCCCTCGCCGCGTCCGCCCATTTCCCCGATGGAAATGTGCTTCTCATTCATGGCGGTGACCGAGCCCACAAAGCCTGCATAGCTGATGTTCACCCACGCATGACCCTCATCCGGCTGCATGACCATCACCACGGCATTCTGTTCCAGCCCCACGCCCTTCATGTAATCCAGGATGCGTCCGTGATACATCCGTCCGCCTTCCGTGGCCTTCCCGTAAAGGGCAAAACCGCTGCAATGGAAAAGCTCCGGGAAGTAATTGGCCAGCCGCACCTCCTCCCTGGGCAGTCCCGCGGCAACTGCGAGCGCGTCCATTTCACGCGTATAACGCGGGTCCACGTGTGCAGCCTGACGGCCCTGCGCCTCCTCGATTTCATTGAAAAACCACCGCCCCTTGGCAAAGGAACTGCCCACACCCACCCCGTAAAGCACGCGTTCCACAAGGTCATGCACCTCGCCCTTCATCAACGCGCCATGCTGCCGGCCCATCGCCTCGGGCGTGCCTTTCAGGAAAAGCACCTTCGTGCCATCGACCACTTCGAGCCGCCCTTCGCCCTCCCTGGCCACCACGTGTCGCTCGCCCGTGACCGGACCCAGTGGAGGCGGCATGTTCTGTGAGAAGAAATTGCCTGCATTGCGAACGAACCGCGCCAGATGGGACAGTGCCACCACCTCCACCCGATCCCCCTTGCCCGCCTGCAACTGCCAGCGCCCCTCGTCCCATGGGGCTTCCAGCCGGATATCACGCAATTCCACCCGCACATCGGTATGCCCGCCGTTGAGATAGCCGATGCGCGCGGGCAGAAAATCCGTCTCGCGAATCCAGAACTGCAACGATCCCTCCGGCAGTTTGAAGGCCTTCATCACCTCGGTCTGCGGCGTGGCCTTGAAGACATGGCAGCGCACGCCGCCGACCTCCTCCGCGGGCAGTGGCTCCAGTTTGGAGAAGAGCGGCACCAGCAGCAGTTGCTCGCGTTTCAATGGCGAATGGATGGGCTTGATCGAACTGCTGTCGATGGACTGCGGATCGGTGCTGAAGCGCTGCACGCCCGGTCTGCCGGCGATGGCGAATTGTTTCCCCGGCACATGCACCCAGAACTCCTGCGCAAGCCGTCCGATGGTGACTGGTGAGCCATCGACCACGGCCGCCATGCGGGCCATGTCCGGGGCTTGAAAGGCGAGTTCCAGCTCGCGGTCAAGCAACTCCTTCGGCACGCCATCGGCTCGAACCACCCGGAGTGTGGCGGAAAAGGTTTTTGGCTGCGCATTCGTGGGTGGCTGCAACAGTTCATGCACGCGCAGCAACGCGCGGCCGAACACCTCCCCGGGGGACAATGGCCGGGCGGCAGGCTCCTGCGCGTGGAGAACCGTGACGAACAACACCCCCAGCAACAGGGTCAACGTGCGATGCACTTTCATGATCGGCGGCATTCAATCCCTGCGACTCCCCGCTGCCAAGCAGGTTTTTGGACTGCTGTTGTCGTCCCCGTCCCCGTTCTTTTCCTCGTCCTCGAACCATGTCCCACCACCCGCGTGCTTGTGTCCCGCCCTGTTCTGCGGCATGATGCCCGGGTGTCTATGGATGTTGAAAACCGCCGGACTGAATCTTCCTCTTCTGGTTGGCGAGGGTTTTTCCAGCGCTGGATCATCACCACGCTGTCGGTGATCGTTGCCGTGTATGTGCTCGACGGCATCGACTACCGCAACTGGCCCGACCTGCTCGTTGCATCGCTCGTGCTGGGTGTGCTGAACGCCGTCCTTCGCCCTGTTTTAATGCTCCTTTCCCTTCCGCTGCTGCTGTTCAGCCTGGGCCTGTTCATGCTGGTCATCAACGCGGTCACGCTCTGGCTGGCCGGATGGCTGCTGCATCCCAACTTCATTGTGCGCGATTTCTGGTCGGCCTTCTGGGGTGCCCTGATCATCAGCATTGTGAACCTCGTGCTCGGTGCCGCGACCGGGGCCAACCGCGCCAGCGTGCGTGTCAAAGGCGGCTACAACAACCGCCGCCCCCCGCCGCCGGACCGTGGTGGCGGCAGCGGAGGCGGACCAGTCATCGATGTTTGATGGCGTCCGGACGCAGGAAGGCCGGACACGCTTTCCCGGAATTCTGCGCAACCATCCCTCTGCGGGCTTGTTTCACCCGTCAAATTGCGCGCACACTGCTGTGAATCCATGAACGAGGAACCTCCATGCATGCGCCGTCATCTGACGGACGTCTCGTGGTCCGTGGTGTTCATGCTGTGGGTGCTCGGGATGGCGGCATCGTCAGGCATTGCGGCCACCAACTACATCACCATGCAGGGCACGCGGTTCGTGCCGGATGACATCACCATTTCACCGGGCGACACCGTCATCTGGCTGGGAAACAGCTCGATTCACACGGTCACCGGCATCGGCAGCGATCCCTTCTGCGGCAACAAATGGATCACCGGCTCCGTGCGCTGTGAAAAGACCTTTCCCGCGGCGGGCACCTTCAATTATCGCTGCGGCATCCACGGGGTTTATGGCATGAAAGGCGTGGTGCGCGTCGCCGCGACAAACGCCTTCCCCACCACCACGCTCACGCAGCCGGCGGCCGGATCCGTGTTCGCCACGGACCAGTCCTTCACCATGCGGGCCACTGCGCAGGACACCAACGGCTCCGTGGTCAAAGTGGAATTTCTGGCCGGGGAAACCATCCTTGGCAGCGTGACCAACACCCCTTACACACTGCTGGTCAGCAATTTCCTCGCGGGCAACTACACCCTGCGGTCACGCGCCACGGACAACCAGGGCGCCACCGGTTCCTCCGCGCCGGTCACCATTTCCGTGGTCACACCAGGCCCCAGCACGCTGACTTCATCAGGTCTTGTGGGTGGCAGTTTCCAGGTCACCTTCACCGCCACGACAGGTTTGTCCTACATCCTGCAGGCCTCCACGAACCTCGTGGACTGGGTGTCACAGGCCACCAACCGCGCCGAGGCCGCCACCATCACCTTCACCGACACCACCGCCCCTGGTTCCAGCACGCGTTTCTACCGGTCCGTGCGGGTGAAATGACTCCACAGGTTGCGATGCCCGGAAACCCTCTGGCCGTTCAATAAACGCCCTGCCGCAGCCATGCGGCCAGCCACGGCACACCGTAAATCCCCGCCGTCAACAGCAGCACGAGCAGCAATGCGGGTGTGAAATCCACCGGCCCCACGCGCAGCGGCAGACGACGAAACGGCTGCAACAACCGTCGTCCAGTGGCTGAAATGAATTCCCAGAACACCGACTGGCCCAGATACACGTAGCTCTCGACCACATACAGGACCAGCAGCCCCACCAGCAAAGGCAGCCACCACAGGTAGCTGCACGCGCCAACCGCCAGCGTCAACCACCAGAACTGTCCTGCATCCGCCGCCTCGGGCAGGTAAATCGTGCCGCCAAACTGCGCGGCAAACGCCGCCCATGCGCCACCACAGACCAGCAGCGGGAGCGCCGGTTTGATCCATGACGGCCAGCGATGCACCGGGCCCAGTTGCCACGCGACCATGCGCTGGGCGGGCCCGGCCGGCTCGCCCGGATGCAGCATCGAGAGAAGGACCAGCCACGCATGGGCGGCCAGCAGCATCTTGAAGAAGCTCAGAAACGAGAAAAACATCATCCGCCCCAGAAACTGGCTGCTGAACTGCACCGCCAGCACCTGCACATCGATCACCGCCGTCCAGTTCAGCGCCCGGCCAATCTGCCAGTAAAAGAAACTGCGCACCACAAGCACGGCCAGCAGCGTCGCCAGCGATCCCAGCCCGGAAGAGCGATGGCTGCCCGCGCGCCGCAACGTGGCCGCCAGCGACTTGCCCGGCAACGCGGCGTGATCCGGCATGCCGGAGGCGCGCCAGTTCAGCCACAACAACAGGCAGGCAAGGTTCAGGATGAAATCGACTATGGCCATGCAGTTTTCAGATGCGTCACCCGGGAATGGTATTTACCCGGTCACCGCCGTTCAGGCGAGGATTTCGAGTGACGAGGATTGGTTGTGGTCTGTGTTCATGGTGCTGGCACCTTTGCGATGCAGTGGATGCGGGCACCCCGTGGCATTTCACCCATATCTCAAGGTTGGCAGCAGCATGGCTTCACGATAGCGTCTGGCCGCTTCATGTCATCCAGCGCACCAGCCAGCCGTGTCCGGTTTTCCGTTCTTGCGACGGCGGTCGCGGTGGCCTTCCTGATGTATCTGGACCGCATCTGCATCGCGCAGATCGTGGCGTCGGATTCCTTCCGCTCCAGCATGGATCTCTCGCCGGACCAGCGGGAATGGGTGAAGGGCGCTTTCTTCTGGGCGTATGCCCTGGCCCAGGTGCCCGCAGGCTGGCTGAGCGACCGTTTCGGCGCACGGTGGTTGATCACGATCTACATCGCGTCGTGGTCGCTGTTCACAGCGGTGACGAGTTTCTCCACCGGTTTCGTGACGCTGATGCTGGCACGTCTGGGATGTGGACTGGCGGAAGCGGGGTATTATCCGGCCAGCAGCGGACTGCTCACGCGCTGGGCGCACATCGAATGGCGGGGACTCTCCAGCAGTTTGATTTCATTGGGCGGACGTCTCGGTGGTGCGCTGGCACCGTGGCTCACGGTGTTCGTGATTTTGCAGGCCGGCGACTGGCGCTGGGCCGGATGGGTGTATGGTGTGGCGGGATTGTTCGTGGCGGCGGCCTACTGGCATGTGTTCCGCGAACACCCAAGGCTGCACCCCCGCTGCAATGCCGCTGAAATCGCCCTGCTGGCCGAGGGCCGGGGTGAATTTCAGCCGGTCAAGGATCCGCCGCAGCGCTTCCCGCTGGGTGCCGCATGCCGGAGTTCCACCCTCTGGCTGGCCAATGGCGTGCAGTTCTTCACCAACATCGGCTGGGCGTTCCTGATTTTGTCGCTGCCGGATTACCTCAAGACCGTGAAACACATGGACGACCGCGACAGCGGGATGATCACCACGCTGGCGTTGACCATCGGCATCGTCGCACTGCCGGTGGGTGGCATGATGACGGATTTCATCACGCGACGTTT
>CAYQCZ010000263.1:0-6365 GCA_964415955.1 uncultured Verrucomicrobiota bacterium
ATGACGCAGGCTGTGAAGGATGAGTGTGCGAAAAGTCATGTCTCAGCGACTTCGGAAGAAGATTTCTTCGCCGGCATCCAGGACTTGTCCCAGCAGGTGACAGTGATGCGGTCGCCGTCGTGCTCCGCCTCGCCATCGGCAGGCATCTTGAATTTGGGAATCTTTTGCAGCTTGGCGATGAGTTCTTCGAGGCCCAGCGAACCTTCCGGAACGACGCACAACTGTGTCGTGCCCTGCAGCACCCAGAGGCTGAGCGTGCCCGAATGACCGGGCATGGAATCGTGCATGATCGTTTGGAGCTGGCTCCAGCGGACGGATGACACTTCGCCGGTGGGTTTGGTGCACCAGACAGTGTAATTGTCGAAGTGAACCTTGAACCGCTTCATGGGATCCTTGACGGCCAGCACGATTTCCTTCGGCTTGGCCGCTGTGGTCTTGAACAGGTCTCTGAGGGACATCTTTCTCATGCAGAGAAGTGGTTTTGAAAACCGCTGATGAACGCTGATCCCCCCCTGCGGACACCCTCTCCCATCGTCCGACGAGGGGAGAGGGCAGGGTGAGGGGTGGCGACGCGGATGCTCTTCATTTCGATGTGTGTATTCATCCGTTGTTGTTGCATCAACTTTGCGCCAGCCGTCCGTCGCGGATTTCCAGAGCCTTGCCCATGCGGCTGGCGAGATCGCGGGCGTGCGTGACCACAACCAGCGTGACGCCCTCCTCCCTGTTCAGGTCCACGAGGAGCTGCCCGAGGTTGTCCGCTGAGGCGCGGTCCAGTGCGCCGGTGGGTTCGTCAGCAAGCAGCAGCCGGGGCTGGTTGATCAATGCGCGCACCACGGCGACACGCTGGCGTTCCCCGCCGGACAACTGGCCCGGACGGTGATCCAGCCGGTGGTCCAGCCCGACGCGCTTCAACAGCTTGCGCGCACGTTCGGGCGCGGAGGACTTCAGCGTGGCATCGTCGTTGGCCAGCGTGGGCACAAGCACATTTTCCAGCACGGAACATTGTGGCAGCAGATGGTGCGACTGGAAGATGAACCCGATCTCGCGGTTGCGCACCAATGCGAGCAGGCGCTCATCAAGTTTCGTCAAATCCTGTCCGGCCAGTGTGACCAGCCCGGTGCTGGGGCGGTCCAGCGTGCCGATGATGTTCAGCAACGTGCTCTTGCCCGAGCCGGACGGGCCGACGATGGCCAGCGATTCCCCGGCGGCAATGTCGAGCGAAACCCCTTTCAGAATGGAAACGGGCGCGGAGCCGTCGAGTCCCTCGTAGTTCTTGGAGACATCCTTCAACCGGACCAGTGGCGCATTGTCAGACATGACGAATGATTAGACAGCAACCAGCCCAAGTTGTCAGAAAATAATTCCGCGCCAAAACAAACGATGACATCGAGAACAGGAAGGAGGACGAAGACGACGAGCGCGAATGCCTGCTCAATACTGATAAATCGGCAGGTAGTGGTGCTTGATGGAAAGGCTGAGGATGGCCAGTGCGGTGCTGTAAATGCGGCCTGCCCCGCGTTCCTGACCGTCTGCGCTGATCCAGGAGCCGTCCGGCTGCTGGTTGGCCAGCAGGATTTGCTCGACGAACTGCCGTGCCTGCCGGGCGTGATCGCCGCCACGCTTCTGCATGCCCTGGGCGAAGTAATACGTCCCGTAAAAAAACCATTTCTGGCTGTAATCCAGGTTCTCGCGCCTGCGCCGGCCGCCATCGCCGGTGAGCATGTCCAGCAGCCAGTCCGCCGAGCCGCGCACCTCCAGGGCCTCGTATTCGCCGCACACCTGGAGCGCCAGCAATCCCGCCGCCGTGGTGGCGAACTCCGCATTGCCGCCCGGTTGGTAGGCGAAGCCCGTCTTGGGATTCACCGGCACACCCTGGGCGTCGCGGTTGGAGGCGTAGCTGTAGCGCAGGTATTGCACCGCCTTGTCGATGGCCTCACGGGGCACGGTGAGACCCGCATTGCGCGCGGAACGCAGGGCCATGGTCTGCCACACGCTGACGGAAAGATCGGCATCGCCGGATTCCGGCGTGTAACGCCAGCCGCCCTCGTAACGGACCGAATACTTGCTCACGCGCTGGGAACGCAGGATGAGTTCGACGGCCTTGGTGGCGCGTTCGCGCAGCAGGCGGTCCTGGTTGCGGTTCACGCCCATGCCCAGCATTTCGCACAGGGCCAGCGTGGTGATGCCGTGCCCATACATGCGCGAGCCGTCTGTGTTGCCAAAGTAACCGTTGCTGGCCTGCCGGTCCTCGCGGCAGAGGAAATCAATCGCCTTGCGCATGGCCTCGCCCTCGGCGGAGGCATCGGTGGGCAGATGGCCCACGGCGGCGAGGGACATCATGCCGAGCGCAGTCATGACGGTTTGATGCTGGTTGCCGCGTTCGCGGTCCACAAAGGCCCCGTCCGGCGTCTGCTGCGAGAGAATGAACGTGGCGGCGCGCGCCACGGCCTCGTCCACACGATCCGCCCCGCCTGCTGGAGCGGCGTAAAGAAAGCAGGCCCATGCAAGCAGTGCGGTCAACCATGTCCAACGGGCAATCACAGCCATCAATCAAGCGAAGTTGACGCCCGAAGCAAAGCAAAGAATCGCTTCGTGTCGTATGTGAACACATCTGGAGCCGGGCAACGTCGGGCAATGATCGCCTTCCTCCTCGTTGTCGTCCTCGTCCTCGACTCGAACTCCATCTGAACTCAGACGGGATGAACAGGATTCACAGGATGTGAGACGGTGAGGCACAATCAATCTAAACGGGAATCTTGCCTTGCGTCAGTCAAAGACGCTTTGCAGAATTCTCACTATGCCGAAAAAGCGATCAAAGAAGACGGAAAACCAGCACCACCCGTTGGTCGGCACTTGGGTTAATGGGGACGAGTATGCGACCGACGTTGAGTATATCATTTCTCGGCATAAAAGCGATTTGTTTGAGGTGCGCGCTCTGGATCGTTACGACAATGAGGAAGCCGAAATCTATGACATAAAGTGGGACGGCGAGGTGTTGGCGTTCGCAGCATACTGGAATTCCACGGGCAGGCTTTCAAAATGTCGTTTTAAAGCTGTATCACAAAATCGAGTCAGCTTTACATACACTTACACAGACAACGAGATGTTGCACCGAAAGTCAGGCCCTGGTCAAAGGGGATGAAAAGCTCGTCCAGCGTTCTTGTTCGTAGCTGCCCGAGATGCCGCACTCACTGCCCCGATTTCTTCGCACGGTCTGCGATCACGCGGAAGTAGGTCTCCACCATGTTGCGATATTCGGCGGCGGTGCCTTCGCGTTGCGCCTCCAGCAATCCCTGCGCGAGTTTGGGCGGGAGCTTGGCCCAGTCCGCTGCATTCATCTTCTGAAGGATGGGCAGTTCGCCCGGTTCACCGTCCGTGGCCACCAGTTCCGCGCCGTCGCCCGTGCCCGGCTGGTTGCCCTGCGGTTGCTGGCCGGGGACGTTCCCATTCTGCCGTTGATTGCGCATGGAGGATTGCTGTGCCTGTTGCGCCTGCGCCATGGCCTGGGCGGCGGCCTGTTGCGCGCTCTGGTCACCTTGCGATTGCTGCTGGCCGGACTGGCTGCGACCAGACGAGGCGTTCAGTGCGGAGTCCAGACGGTCGAGCGTTCGGGCCATCTGGCGTGATTCCTCCGCACCTGCGCTGGAAGAGGAACTCTGGCCGTGCTGGCCGGGCTGTCCTTGCTGGCCAGGTTGCCCCTGCTGTCCCTGCTCGCCGGACTGGGAACCTTGCTGGGAATTCTCACCGCCCTGTGACTGCTGCTGCTGGGCACCGCTGCTCATGCTTTTGTTGGCGGCCATCTGCATGGCCTGGGCCAGTTCGTTCAACTGCTGCTGCATGGCCTGCTGTGCGGCCTGGACGGATTGCTGCGCCGCTGCCGGATTGGCGCGCTGGTTCAAGGCCTCCTGTGCTTTGGGCACCTGGTTCCCGGCAATCTGCTGGGTCTGCTGGCCAACCTGCTGAAGCGCCATGCCCTGCGGGGTGTTGAGGCGTGTCTCATGGCGTCCGGCGCGGGTGATGTCCGCACCGGCCTGGTCGATGTTGTCGGCGATGGGCTGTTGCTGCGCGCCCGCCATGGCCATCTGGGCACCGGCCTGATTGGCGATCTGGTTGAGCTGGTCGGCGAGCTGTTTGGCCTGCTGCGCGAGTTCACCGGTGCGTTGGGCGGCCTGTGCGGCCTGGGTTTGTGCGGCTTGTGCGGCGGCGGCGCGGGGGTCTGCAGGCGGGATGGACTGACGTGACGCCGCGGCCTTGTTCTCCGTGGCCTTGAGGCTTTGCGTTGCCTGTTCCAGTCCCTTCGCAGCCTCGCTCATCTGTTTGGCGGCCTGGTCGAACGATTGCTGGGAACCGCTGGACGCCTGTTGTGCCGCCGACTGAAGCGCCTGTTCGGCTGCCTGCACGTCGCCATCAGCATTGGCCTGGCCGAAGGAGGCATCGCGGCGGATCGGTGGAACCTTCTGTTCAGCAAGCTGGCGGGTGGCCTCACCGATTTTGCGGGCCTGGTCCATGATCTCGTTCTTGCGGTTTTCAGCACCTGTGAGTCCTTCCAATTGCCGCGCGATGTTGGATTCCTGTTTTGCGGCGTTCTCCAGGCGGCCACGCGCGGCGTTCAAAGCCTGGTCCGAAATGTTTTCGAGTTCGCGCTGCATGGTTTCGTTTTTCGGCAGCTCGCGTTCGAGTTCAGCCAGCATTTCCTGCGGCGACTTCTGTCCCATCTCGCTGAGCTGCTGCGCACGGTCATAGGCGGCATCCAGTCCGGACTTGATGCCGAGCTCCTCCTCCATCTGGCGCAGCGCCAGGCGGGAATCCTCGGGTTTGCCCTGCTCAAGGTTCTGATAATGCTGCGCCAGTTGTTTCAAGGTGTCCGCAAGCTGCTTCTGCTGGTCTGCGGCGGATTGCAGGGCCTGCTTTTGTGCGCCGGGTTGCGGTGCCATGGCGGCCTCGCGCAGGGCGCTGGCTGCCTTGGCGGGTGGCTCGCGCAACATGGCCACGGCGTCGTCCGCATCGCGCGCACGCTCGCGGGCATTCGTGTTGGCGATGTCCTGAACATTGGCATCGCGTCGCAGGGCGTCCTTGAGGTCGTCGACCTGCCGGTTCAACTGCTGCTGGCCGGCGAGCAGATCGGCGGGATTGCGGGGCGAAGTGTTTGACGCATCGTTCGAAGGTGATTGGGACGCGTCCGGAGGTGCGGTGGGGGACTGGGCCGTGTTGCGGGTGGTCTGCTCCATCTGCTCGGTGGCGCGGGCCAGGCCCTCCATCATTTTGCTGAGTGTGGGTGCAGCCTGGTTGATGACATTACGGGCGGCATCGATCTGCGGCTGCATCTGCTGGCGTGCCTGCTGGAGATTGGAGGCAATGCTGTCCAGCTTGTCATCGACGGGCTGCGAGGGGCGGGGGTCGCGCGGGTTGCGGCCTTCGTTCTGGCGGCGGTTCATTTCGTCGCGAATCTGGCTGGAGGGCTGACCGTTGGCTGCGTCATTCGCTGCGCGGGCGATCTCCTCCGGAAGGCCAGCCTTCCGCAGTTCATTGGGCGACTGCTCCATGGACTTCTTGAGCCATTCCCAGTCACGCGGACGCGAGGCGGTGGCGTCCATGCCCTGGGACTCCCAGCGTTCCTGTTCAGCCAGGTTGCGAAGGGCCTGAGTCGATTCTGCGACACGATGTGCGGCGTCCACAGTGCGAAGCGCCTCCTCGAGCTGTTTCAACGGTGCTGCAGATTGACGGCCCTGTTCATTGCCCGCAGTGGAGGCGCGCAGTGCGGACAAGGCCTGTGCGGCCTTGGCGGTGTCGGCGACAAACTGGCTGTCGGCGTCGCGTCGCAGCTCCTCGGCGTCGGCGCGGTCCTTCAACTGGGCCGCCGCCGCCTGCCAGTCCTGTGCGAGCTTGTCGGCCAGTTCGGCTACCTTGTCCTGCTGGCTGTCGGAGCGCTGGTTCTTGGACTGCATCTCAGCAAGCCGCTTCTCCGCATTGGACAGTTCCTCGGCGTCCTTGCGTGCGCGTTCCACCAGTTCCGGAGCACTGTTGAGCATTTTATCAAGGCGTTCGCGTGCGCGTTCCGCATGGCTGGCCAGCTCGCGTTCCATGGGGGCGACCTGGTTCATGGCCTGCTCGACGGACTGGCGGAATTTGTCCGATGGCTGGGTCAGCGACTTGGAAGGCGCGCCGTTGGTGATCGATTGTTCCATGGCCTGACGGGCCTTGAGCAAATCCTGTGCGGTGCGGCGCGCACGGTCGGACTGGCCGTGCTGGGCGGACTTGGCGAGGTCGCCGAGGGTTTGCTCGACCAGCGAGGCTTCCTTGGTGGCGCCGGACTGCTGGCGGGCCAGCCGTTCCCAGGTCTGCGGTGCATCGGGCGGGCTGTCCTT
>CAYQCZ010000264.1:0-6364 GCA_964415955.1 uncultured Verrucomicrobiota bacterium
GCCGATACGCTTCGACGAAGCCATTGCCGTCGCGGTGCTCGGCTTGCTGGTGAATCTGGCCAGCGCGTGTATCCTGCATGATACGGGACACGATCACGATCATGAGCCGCATCACCACGACCGTGACGATCACGGCCATGGGCATACGCACGCGCATCAGGATCACAACCTGCGCGCGGCGTATTTCCATGTGCTGGCGGATGCATTGACATCCGTGCTGGCCATTGGCGCGTTGATTGCCGGCAAGCTGCTGGGCTGGCTCTGGGCGGACGCCTTCATGGGCATTGCCGGGGCTTTTGTCATCACACGCTGGGCGTGGGGCCTGCTCAAGGACACCAGCCGCATCCTGCTGGACAGCACGCCGGACCACCGGCTGGCCGATCAGGTCCGCGCGAAGCTGGAGTCCGAGGATGATGTGCGCGTGGCGGATCTGCACCTGTGGCCGCTGGGCGAAAACCACCAGGGGCTGATCGTCTCCCTCGTCACCCACCAGCCGCGACCGGCGGAACATTACAAGGCGCGTCTGAAGCACCTGGACGGGCTGGACCACATCACGGTGGAGGTCAACCACTGCACCGAGGATGCCTGCGCCGCCCACAGGCATTGAAAACCGCCCGCCCGGACACGATGAATGAACAATTCCACGCCGGATGCTGTCTGTTGTCAGGAATGAAACGATTGAAAGCACCGTTCCAATTCGCGACAGGCGCATGCATCGCTGCCATGGTGTTCGCCGCGGCATTCACAGTGCATTCGCAATCATCCGATCCCCGGCGCGATGCCACGGTGATCGCCGTGGAAAAAGTCATGCCCGCCGTGGTGAACATCGGCACCAAGACCCGACGCGAACGGCGTGGCTATTACTATGACTGGTTCCGCGACAATCTGGTGCCCTACCGCCAGGTGCTGCCCCCGGCCGAAAGCGCCGGATCGGGCGTGATCATCGACGAAGACGGTTACGTGCTGACCAACGTGCATGTGGTGGAGGACGCCCACGAGATCTGGGTGACCGTGGATGGACAGGTGTATCAGGCCGACGGAGTGATCGGCGCCCGGCAGTCCGACGTGGCCCTGTTGAAAATCCGCAATCCCAAGGGCCTGAAGTTCAAGGCGGCGCGGTTTGCCTCGGATGACGACCTGCTGCTGGGCGAGACGGTCATCGCGCTGGGCAATCCCTACGGACTCGGCGGCTCGGTCAGCAAGGGCATCCTGAGCGCCAAGAACCGCCGCGACACGCCCGAATCTGCCTCCGCGAAACTGGACGTGCCGGACTGGCTGCAGACGGACGCCTCCATCAATCCCGGCAACAGCGGCGGGCCCTTGATCAATCTCAACGGCGAGGTCATCGGCATCAACGTGGCCGTGCTCAAGGAGGGCCAGGGCATCGGCTTCGCCATCCCCATCAAGGTGGTTTCCGACGTCTTGTCCGAGCTCTACACGCCGGAAACCTTGAAAAGGCTGTGGTTCGGCGCCCGTGTCAAGGCCGGCCAATACCCGCTGGTCATCACCGGCGTGGAGCCGGAAAGCCCGGCGGCAAAAGCGGGCCTGCGGGAGGGCGACCTGGTGCTGCGGGTGAACAACGTCCAACCGCGCAGCTTCATCGAGTTCAGCCGTCAACTGCTGGCCACCGGCGAAAACAAGGACGTGGAAATCATCGTCCGCCGCAAATTGAGCGAACAGGTCATCAAGGTCCGCATGGTCCAGGAAAGCTCCGTCTTCAACAATGACATCATCAACCAGCGCCTGGGCATGGAGGTTCAGGAACTCACCCAGGAAATGGCCGCCAAACTCCAGATCAACCTCAATGGCGGCCTCGTGGTCACCGCCGTGCACCCCAAAGGCCCCGCCGCCGCGGCAGGCATCCAGCCGGGCATGGTCATCACCGCCATCGACGGCCAGGCGCCCTCCGACGTGCCGTGGGCGGCCCGGCTGATCAAGAACCGCAGGAAGGACTCCAGCCTCAAGCTCGACCTCGTGGTGCAGACCCGCACCGGGCGTTCCATCCAGTTGCGCACCGCCACGGCCACCCTCAAGGTCCGCTGAACACAACGCCAGGACGACTGCTTCAAGTTTTTTGCTACCTTGGCAGGCGTCCTCTTTGGCAAGCTGACCCCACATTCGCATGGCAGACGATTTGATGATCGAAGTTCAGGACCTCACGAAGCGCTACTCGGGCCGCGCCGCCGTGCAGGATCTGAATTTCACCGTGCGACGCGGGGAGATCGTCGGCCTGCTGGGCCGCAACGGCGCGGGCAAGACCACCACCATGCGGATCCTTTCCTGCTACATGCCCGCCACGTCCGGCAGCGCGCGGGTGGCCGGGTGCGACATCTTCAAGGAATCCGACGAGGTGCGCAGGCGCATCGGCTACATGCCGGAGAACAACCCGTTGCACACGGAAATGCGCGTGCGCGAGTATCTCAAATTCAGGGCGCGCCTCAAGGGCCTGGGCGTGGCGCACAGCCGGTCACGCGTGGATGTCGTCATCGAACAGTTCGGACTGGGGGACGTGTATCGCAAGATGATCGGCCAGCTTTCCAAGGGCTACCGGCAGCGCGTGGGCCTTGCGGATGCGCTGGTGCATGAGCCGGAGCTGATCATTCTGGACGAGCCCACCATCGGCCTGGACCCGCACCAGATTCGCGGCGTGCGGCAGCTTGTGAAGGATCTCGGCCGCAAACACACGGTGCTGGTTTCATCCCACATCCTTTCGGAGATCGAACTGACCTGCACGCGCGTGCTGATGATGCATGGCGGCCAGATACGCTTCTCGGACTCCCTCGACAACCTGCAACGCCAGATGGGCGGGGACAAGGTGGTGGCGGAAATCGCCGCCCCGGTGAGGGACCTCAAGGACGCCCTCGAACAGGCGCCGGAGATCGACGACGTGCGCATCGAGCCTGCGGATGGCGAGTTCATGCGCTGCACCCTGACGGCGCGCGAGGGCGAGGACATCCGGCCCCTGGTCCATCAAATGGCCTGTGCGCGTGGATGGGGGTTGCGGGAGCTCACGCGCATGCGGCGCACGCTGGAGGACATTTTCATGAGACTCACACGGACGGAAGGAGAGGAGGACGAGCGTTGATGCAACCGTTTCTGACGCTTTACCGGCGCGAGCTGGGCAATTACTTCGTCTCGCTCACGGGCTATCTCGTGGTCGCCGGCGTGCTGCTGATCACCGGCATGTGCTTCTCCATCGTGCTGGAGAGCCTGAACGCCAAGCCATTTGACCAGCCCGTGACGGAGGTCTTTTACGGCACGGGCTTCTTCTGGCTGGTCGTGCTGCTGGCCACGCCGGTGGTGACGATGCGTTCGTTCGCGTATGAGAAGGGCAGCGGGACGTTTGAGACCCTGATGACCGCGCCGGTGGACGACGTGGAGGTGGTGCTGGCCAAGTTCAGCGGGGCGCTGACGTTTTTCATGATGCTCTGGCTGCCGCTGGCGGCCTATCCCTACATCCTGCGACGCTACGCCGCGGAGCCGCTGGCCGTGTCCGGCGGCATTGTGGGCAGCACGCTGCTGGGCATTTTCCTGATTGGCTGCCTGTTTGTGGCGGTGGGCTGCTTTGCCTCTTCATTGACGCGCAACCAGCTCGTCGCCGCCACCAACGCCTTCGCCATCGGCATGGCCTTGTTTCTGCTGAGCTTCCTTTCGCTGCTCGAGCCGATGCAGGCCGGATGGCAGGGCGAAATCGCCTCGCACATCTCGATGATCGAGCACATGCGGGACTTCTCGCGCGGCGTCGTCGATTCACAGCATGTGGTTTACTACCTCACCATGGCGGCGTTTTTCCTGTATCTGAACGTGAAGGTCGTCGAAAGCCGGCGCTGGAAATAACATGGACGACGCCTCCGAACAGACACCCACGTTTTCGACGGCGCGCCGTCTGGGCATTGGCTTCCACGTGTTCGTGTCCAGCGCGGCGCTGCTGGCAATCATGGTGATGCTCAATTACCTCGGGGCACGGCATCGCATGCGCAGCACATGGGCGCCCGACAACCGGCTCAGCCTCGCCCCGCTCACCAAGCAATTCCTCGGCGGCCTCACCAACGAGGTCCAGGCAACGGTCTTTTTCAACGCCGACGAGCCGCTCTACGATTCCGTGGTCGCGCTGCTCAAGGAGTTCCGCCACGAAACGCCGAGGCTCAACCTCCGCATCATCGACTACCGCAACAACCCCGTGGGCGCGCGGCAGTTCCTGTCCAGGTTCAAGCTCCCGCCCACGGAGGAGAACTTCGTGATGTTCGAGGCCAATGGGCGCAGCAAACCCGTCGGCGCGAGCGAACTGTCCAATTACGACATGTCCGGCCTGATCGCCGGCAGGACGCGCGAGGTCAAACGCACCGCCTTCAAGGGCGAGATGATGTTCACCGCGGCCATCTACAGCGTCGTCTCCGGCACCCAGCCCAGGGCCTATTTCCTCCAGGGCCATCAGGAGCTGGACGTCAAGGATGCCAGGGGCGAGCAGGGTTTCGGCCAGTTCGCGGAGATGCTGAGCCTCAACCACGTCGCCCACGAGGGGTTGTTGCTGGCCGGCACCAATGATGTCCCGGCGGACTGCCAGCTGCTGATCATCCCCGGCGCGGGATCAAGACTCGACGCGCACGAGGTGGACAAGCTCGACCGCTACCTGGCCCAGGGCGGGCGCATGCTGGTGTTTTACCGCGATTTTCCCAGTGCGGGCGAAGTGGGCCTGGAACTGATGCTGCACAAGTGGGGCGTGGCCACGGGCAACGACTGGGTGCGTGACACCCGCAACGTCGTCGGGGAGGTCGGCATGCTGGTCACCAACTTCGGGCCGCACGCCATCACGCGTCCGCTCAGGGACATGCCGCTGCTCATGCTGCTGCCCCGTTCCGTCCGCAAGCGCGCCGACATGCCGCTCAAAGCCGAGGCGCCCGAGGTGACCGAAATCCTCATGACCAGCGACGCGGGCCTGGTGCACAAGAAGTTCAAGGATGGCGCGCCCACGACCGCGCCGGATGAAAGCGGCGAGATCCCGGTGGCCGTGGCCGTGGAAAAGGGGGCCCTTCCCGGCGTGCGACTGGAGCGCGGCACGACACGCATTGTCGTGATTGGCGACGTCCTTTTCGCCAACAATCTCGCGATCAATTCCGTCGCCAACCGCCACTTTGCCGAGAAATGCGTCAACTGGCTGCTGGACCGCTCCACCTACCTGGGCGGCATCGGTCCCAAGCCCATCCAGGAATTCAAGCTCACCATGACCAACAGCCAGATGTGGACCGTGCGCGGCATCTTCCTGGTGATGATGCCAGGCTCGGCGCTGGCGCTGGGCCTGCTGGTATGGTGGCGGCGGCAGCACTGATTTTCCGGATGAACACGCGCAACACATGGTGGATGGTGGCAACGGCGGCGGCGCTGCTGGTGCTCATCGTCCTCACGGAACGCGACCGCAGACGCGGCGGGGAAGCGGACGGGATGGAGACATTGTTCAACGGGCTGGTTCCCTCCCAGGTGACGGCCATTGAAGTGGTCTCGCCGCGTGAAACCCTGCGGGTCGAGCGGAGCGGCATGACCTGGAAAATGACCTCCCCGGTCCAGTATCCCGCCGAGAGCGCCGTCATCGAAGCCTTTCTCAATTCCTGCACCCTGCTGGTGTCCACCACGACGATCTCCCCCGAGGACATCGCCTCCCAGCCGCGCGGCCTGACAGATTACGGCCTCCAGCCGCCCGCCGCCACCGTGGTGGTGCGCCAGGGCGGGACGGCCTTCACCCTCAGACTGGGCACCAACGCGCCGCTGGGCCAGAGCCTCTACGTGCAGACCGGCGGGGATTCCGGCGTGCGCGTGATGGACGCGGGCCTGATCGAGCGCTTTCCCCGCACGGTGGATGAATGGCGCGAGCGTTCACTGCTCCACATGGAAGGGCTGACATTCAACCGGCTCGAGGTGCGCGTGGGCACGCGGGGCTTTGCCCTCGAGCGGGACGCCACCAACCAGGTCTGGCAGATGACGAAGCCGCCACCCGTCAAACGCGCGGACAACCAGAAGATCACCCTCCTCATCCGCGAGCTGCAAAACTGGAACGTCCAGCAGTTCATCACGGACGACCCCGCCGCCCCGTCCGCCGCCTTCGGCCTCCAGCCACCGGTGGCCGAACTCATCCTGGGCCAGGGCACCAACGATCTCGTCACCGTGCAGTTTGGCGGCAGCCCGAGCAATGCGCCCCAGTTCGTGTTTGCCCGGCGCATGGCCCACACCAACACCGTGCTGGTGCCGCGCGACCGCCTTGATGCCCTCACCCGCCAGTTCAGCTTCTTCCGGGATCACAGCCTGCTGACCTTCAATCCATCCAATGCCACGCACATCGAGATGAAGGGGCTGTTCGAATTCAAGGTGCAGC
>CAYQCZ010000265.1:0-6357 GCA_964415955.1 uncultured Verrucomicrobiota bacterium
CCGCCGGTCGGACCGGACATGTTCTCGATCAGGCTGGCGATGCTGGGCCCGGCCTCGGTGGGCACGAGTGTCGTGGTCGTGGCAGCAGCAGGCTGGACGGCCGACGGCGGTGTCGTAGCGTTTGACCAGGTTTTGCCGGCGGTCGATGTCCTCCACGGTCACGCCATTGCGCAGGGCCAGACCGCGCACCTCCATGGCCTTGCCGACGGCGGGTGCCTGTCCGGTTTCGAAGGGGCCATACTCAGGCCCCATGAAACCGGTGGGGTAGTTGCCCTGCGTGGGGATGGCCACGAACGGAGGCAGATAATCAGGCGCCTGCAGTTCGCGCGAAACCACCGCGCCGTAGGATGGATAGCGCAGCGATGCAATCGGACGGTTGCCGGTCATCAGGTAAACACTGCCCAGTTCGTGGGCGGCCAGGGTGTGACTGACGCCGCGCAGGATGGCGTATTTGTCCGCGCATCTGGCCATCCTGGGCAGGTGCTCGCTGATCCGGATGCCGGGCACGTTGGTGGAGATTTCCTTGAATTCTCCCCGGTGTGTATCCGGGGCATTGGGCTTCAGGTCGAACGTGTCCATGTGGCTCGGGCCGCCCGCCAGACGCACGTAGATGGCGGCCTTCCCCTTCGAGCTGGCCACAGCCCCGGCTGCGTTCAGTTCCAGAAACTTGGGCAGGCTCATGCCGATGCCGGCGAGGGCGCCGACGCGCAGGAAATCACGACGGCTGACGCCGTCACAGAAAAGATGGGATGCCATAGGGTTGGTTCGTTGGGTTTAGTGGTTTACCAGAAATTCGCGGGTGTTGAGCATGGCCCAGAGGAGGTCGCGCACGCCGTCCACGGGATCCTTGGTGGCGGCGATGTCTTCCCGTGCCTTTTTGATTTCGTCCGGGGATGGAAGGCGGCTGACGGTGCGGAGAAAGACCTCCTGGATGATGTCATCCACCTTCATTTCTGAGGGCTTGCCCTGCTTTTCCGCGAGCGCCTTTGAAATGGCTTCTTCGCGATTTTCCGCCGACCTCAATTCGGTCTTCAACTTCGCGATGTCTTCACGCTGCAACTCGCCGCCGGCCAGTTTCTTCTCAAGCTTCTCCTTCAACGCCTGCCGTGCGGCGCGGCTTTTCCTGAAGTCAGCCTCGGTTCTGGCCAGTTCTTTTTGATTGGAGCCATAAAGCCGGCGCAGCTCATCGATCCACGCGGAGTTCCTGCCGCCGGTCTCCAGGCTGGCGAGCAGTTCGGGGTCGTTCCGGGTGTAAAGCGTCTGGAGCAGGGTGGGATCGGCTGTGCGTTCACAATCGCAGTTGGTCAGCCGGGCGGGTTTGCCGAAGGTCGTCAGCGCGTAGTTGCCACCGCCCTTGCGGTAGAAGGAGGACACGTTCGGGCCGATGCTGCGTTTCTCGATGTCCGATGGGAAGCGCGAGAGGTCGGAGCTGGCGACGGTGGCCTGCTTGATGGCATCCAGCGCCACTTCTGCCGGAACGCGACGGGGGTTCATGCGGCTGAAATTCTTCTCGTCCAGCTTGTTTGTCTCGTTTGGTCTCCAGCTTCTCTGGTAGGTGTCGCTGTTGAGGATTTCCTTGTGCAGCCATTTCATGTCGTAGCCGTGATCGGCGAAACCTTGGGCGAGGTAATCCATCAGTTCCTTGTTGACCGGCGGGTTGGCGAGATTCAGGTCGTCCACGGGATCGACAATGCCCCGGCCGAAGTAGTTGGCCCAGACACGATTGACAAAGGCGCGGGCGAAGTAGGCGTTTTCAGGGTCGCGCATCCACTCCATCAGCGGTTGTCGCGGATCGGGATACTCGGTCAGGTGCACCTCGTCGCCACCCAGGATTTTCGGGGTGATCACCCGTGAGTTGTAATTCGGGTTCTTCTTCTTCATCGCCGCGATCTGCCTGGCGTTCATCTGGCGTTTCATGGCGTCCGAGTTGATGTGCAGCTCGTTCCATGGGGCGGGTTCTCCCGCGCGCACCAGTTTGTCGAAGGCGTTTTCCAGATACTTCCTTTCCTTGCCCTTGTCCTTGCCGGTTTCCGGAATGGAGGCACGCAGGCTGGACATCATGGTGTTGTAGTTCACCGTTTCGCCCTTGGAACTGCGCGAGTCATAGGAAATGGGCTCAAAGAAGGCCTGGAACTGCTGGAAATCATTTTGCGTCCACTGGTCGAAAGGATGCTTGTGGCATTCCGCGCACTCGATGCGCACGCCCAGGAAACTGTGGGCGAATGCGAGGGCTTTTTCCTGCGGCTTGCGCACGTTCTGGCGCAGCCAGAAGTAGGGCATGTTGGGTCTTTCATTGAAATCTGCGGGGTTGTCCTTGCGCAGATAGGAGGACATCTCGCGGGCGTAATCTTCATACGACTGGTCGGCGGATGTGCGTCCGGTGGCAAGCACGATGCCTGCGACGAGCTGGTCGTAAGGCTCGTTGGCGGCGATGCGGGTGCGCACCCAGTCATACCATTGTTTGGAGAATTCCTGGGCGTAATCCTTCTGGCCGCCGTTGCGCAGTTGGTAGGCGTTGTTGCCGGTCCAGTCGTTGAACAGCGTGGCCCACCATGCGGCATAACCGGGGTGTGACAGGAGTTCGTTGATTTTGCGGGTGCGCTTGTCCGTGGAGGCATCGGCCAGGAATTCCCTGATTTCCGCCGGTGTCGGCAGTGTTCCAGTGACGTCCAGACTGGCCCTGCGGAGGAATTCCTCATCGGTGCAGGTCTCCGAGGGCATGATGCCGAGCTTTTTCAACTTGCCGATGACCAGCTCGTCCACCTTCGTTCGTGCGGCGATCCTGGGATACTTGTCTCCGGCCTTGTCGGTGACCGGCAGGATCACCGGCACGGGATGCACGCCATTGTCGTAAAATGCCACGATGTGCGTGTCTCCGGGGCCAAGCGCGGTCACGACGCCCGTGTCAGACACCGCGGACACTGATTCGTCATTGGTGCGAAAGCGTGTGAGCAGCGTGACATCCTCCACCGTGCCATCCTTCCAATGAGCCAGCACCTTCAACGGAATTTTCTCGCCGGTCTGCTTGAAGATGATTTCAGAAGGGGTGACCTCCAGCCGGTCGAATTCCCCGGTCTCGGCCACGTCCAGTTTTGCACCGGATTTCACCCAGTTCAGCACCAGGTTGTATTCCCAGGAACCCTTGGCGAAGCGCTCCTTGCCCTTGTGTTTCACCTCCATGGTGGGCTTGGTCAGGATGAGGCTTTCCGCAGGCTTGTCCTTGTTGGTCCGGACTTCGGCCTCGCCGCCGTCTGAATCCACGGTGATGGCCTGGTGATCTTTTTCAAAATCGTAGCCAAACAGGGAGAGGCGGAAACCGCCCGCCCCCTGGAACGAACCATGGCATTCGCGTCCGCTGCATCCCGCACGGCTGAACAGCGGGATCACGTGACGCCTGAAGCTGGCCTGGTCGCCCGAGTCGGCCGAGGCAAAACGTTCGGCGGGGGTGGGCATCTTGCCGGACGCAAGGGAGCCGGGCACATGGAACAGAAGAGTGCACAGTGCGAAGACGAGGGCAAAGGGGCTTTTCATGACGGTCGGCATGGAGTTGGCACGGATTCGCAACATGTTGGTCGGGATTACGAGATCAAAGACTATGCATTGTCATCCCTAATGGCAATATACGTTTATGGACGGAAGCAGACCAACCGGAGGTTACGGGGCATGCCTGCCCGGCGGGTCCCGGCGGGAGATGCCGGGCCTTCCATGGATGGGCAGGCCGCGTGCAGATTCATGACGGACACAGGCCACGATGGGGAAGATCAACGCCTGCCACGCGTGGCCTTTACGCGAAGTGTTTCTTGCGTTTTCCCCGGCACGGGGTCTGTAACCTCTGGAAGTTCATCCTGTGGCATGGCCCTCACAAACCGGCATGCGTCATTTTTTGCAGAACTTCACGGATGCAACCCCGGAAAGATGGGGGATTGCCCGTGGCCCTTTGATTTCGCCCACGATGACAGTTTAAGTTTGCGGGCCGCCGGTCCGCTGCTTCATCATTCCGGCAGGTCAACCGGGACGTTCCCTTCAGCACATGCCAAAAAAGCCGTATATCCCCAAGCCGCTGGACATTTCCTCCGTCAAGCTGGATGAGGAACTGGTCAAACTTTCCTCCTTGCTTGCGGAAAATGCGCACGAGACGTGGGCGGCGAAAACGATGTCCCGGGGATGGCAGCCCGGCAAGGCATGGGATGACTCCCTCAAGACCCACCCGCATCTGCGGCCTTACAAGACGTTGCCCGCGAAGAAGCAGCACACTTACCGTGACGGTGCCCTCCAGACCGTGCGTTCACTGCTGGCCATGGGCTACAAGGTTGCTCCGGGCGACAGGGCGGGGGTGATCAAGACCGAGGAATTTGAGGCCAAATCCAGGGCGATCATCCAGGAGTTCAAGAATCCCAAATTGAACATCGCGGCCTTGCGCCGTCTCTGGGAGGAGCGCGTCATCGTGATCTGGTCCCAGAACATCGAGATGTATCGGAGGGCCGTGGATGCCGCCCTGAAACTGGGCGAGGGCTTTCTTGCATTCGACATTGCGGCGGAGGGTTTGATGACCTTCAAGGGGGATTTGCGATTGATCCAGTTGCAGGCCCTGGCGCTGGCACGCACCGGCGCGGCGCGCCGGGCCAATGCGATACTCGAGCAGCTTCGACGCTCCGGGCACAAGGATGAGGAGACGCTTGGCATCCTGGCCCGCACCTACAAGGATTTCTGGCAGCTGGCGGTGGATCCCGAGGAGAAGCGCAAGAACCTCAGGATGAGCTTCGAGCTGTATCTCGAGGGATACAAACGGAACCGGGGTTACTATTCCGGCATCAATGCCGCCTCCATGGGCCTGATCTACGGCGAAAAGAATCGGGCCCGGGGCATTGCCCGCGAAGTGAAGGATCTCTGCCAGCGTTCGCTGGCCGGGCTGGAGCCGGAATCCGGGGAGCGATACTGGCTGGAAGCCACGCTCGCGGAGGCGGAATTGATCCTTGGCAACCTCGCCACCGCCGAGATGTATTATCGCAAGGGAGGGACGGACTCCACCATGAGTTCCGTGGTCATCAGCCGCACCCGCGCCCAGGCCAGACTGCTGCTTGAAAGCCTCGGCGAAGACATCCACCGGCTGGATCCCTGCTTCAACCTGCCGCGCATCGGCGTTTTCTCAGGGCACATGTTCGACCAGCCCGGACGCAAGGAGCCGCGGTTTCCCTACGCCTTGCAGGAAGCCCTTCGCAGGGATCTGCGCGAGCAGCTCCAGCGGCTCAATGTTCAAGTCGGCTACTCCTCGCTCGCCTGCGGCGGTGACATGTTGTTCACGGAATGCCTGCTCGAACGCGGAGGCGAGGTCAACATCGCCCTGCCATTCCGCAAGGATGACTTCCGCAGAGCCAGTGTGGACATCATTCCCGAGGCCCATTTTGGAGAGCGCTTTGACCAGATTCTACGCAATGCCGCCACTGTCACCGTCCTCAGCGAGCTGGGCGATGCCGGGGATGGGGCCGCCTATGACTACTGCAACCAGACCCTCAGCGGGCTGGCGCTGCTTAAGAGCCGGTTTCTCGGCATGGACGTCGTGCCCATGGTGCTTTGGGATGAAAAACCCGGCGGCGGCAGGGGCGGCACGCAGTCGTTCGTGGATTACTGGCGGGAAAAGCACGCCACCGATGCGGTCATTGTTTCCCTCAAGGAACATTTGAAGGGCTACAAGCCGCCGCATCGCAGGCGTCCGGCGGCACCGAAACATGCCGCGCCCGCCCAGCCGCAAGCCGCTGCGGAGCACCTGCAACAGGAGATCAAGGCCATGATCTTCTCCGACATCGTCGGCTTCACCAAATTGTCCGAAACACAGATACCCGCCTTCGTCGCCCATTTTCTGGGCAAGGTTTCGGAATTGATGGAGCAGCTTCCAAATCCCCCCATCCACAAGAACACCTGGGGCGATGCCGTGTGTGCGGTGTTTGACCATGTTTCCGATGCCGGGGTGTTTGCCTTGAACCTCCGCGACATGGTCCGCACCACGGACTGGAGCTGGCACGGCCTGCCCAAGGATTTGAACATCCGCATCGCCCTGCACGCGGGTCCGGTGTTTCCCTGTCACGATCCTGTGCTCAAGAAGCTCACGTTCAACGGTTCCCATGTGAACCGCACGGCGCGCATCGAACCCATCGCGGAGGAGGGTCAGGTGTATGCCAGCGAGGCATTCTCGGCCCTGGCCACGGCGGATGGTGTGAGGGAATTTTCCTGCGATTACGTGGGCACCAAGCAACTGGCCAAGAAATACGGGGCGATCCCCGTGTTCCTTGTGAGAAGGACCATGTGACTGGATGGGTTTGATTTTACCAGGGCTTGGCTACGCCAGTTCCGGGCCCTGAC
>CAYQCZ010000266.1:0-6355 GCA_964415955.1 uncultured Verrucomicrobiota bacterium
TGATGGGTGGCTACCGCGCCGGCAACCCGGCCGAACTGATCCGTAAGTAATCCAGATTTAATTGAAAGAGGTGTGAAAGGGCTGGAGAATTTGGTAATCCCGAAGTTGTCCAGGAGGATGTCGACGTCCTCCTGATCGGTGGTGGCATGGACATGGTTCGCTTCACCCGCAGCAGAGCTGGTTGTTGCCGGAAGTTCTATGGTGCGCTCGATGATTTCTGCCGGTGTGGTGTTGGTTTCCGATGGCTTCGGGGTCACGGAAGCAATGGCGGTCGGGGCATTGGCCGGTTCGGACGGGGGCTGTTCGAGCAACGCCTTTTGCGCTCCGGCATGGCCCTGGCGGGCGGCTTTTTCGAGCCATTGCGTGGCCTCCTCCAAATTCATGGGCACGCCGGGCCTGCCACGCAGCGCCAGGCCGAGCTGCATCTGTGCTTCCGGTTCACCCTTTGCGGCGGCCAGGCGCAGCCACTCGACGCCCCGGGCCGGATCTGCAGGCACGCCGTCACCGTTGAAATACGCCCTGGCCAGCATGATCTGGGCGGGCGCGTGGTCTTTTGCGGCGGCATCCTTGAGCCATTTCACGGCCTGCACAGGGTCGGGTTGCGCGCCTTCACCGGCGAACAACATCATGGCCAGGTGATGCATGGCTTCCACATACCCCTGTTCGGCAGCCCGCTGGAACCATTTCACTGCGTCAGCCGCATTGCGCTCCACCCCGAAGCCGTCCCGGTAGAACTGCCCGAGTGCGAATTTGGCGCTCGGCTCGTCACGATATGCGGCCCGCCGCAGCCAGATGGCGGACTCCACGGGATCCACCGTTGTGCCGAAGCCGTCGCGAAAAGCCATGCCGACGCGTGTCATGGCCAGTGTGTGGCCCTGCTCTGCGGCGGCCCGATACCACTTCAAAGCCTCTGTCGGGTCGAAGGTCGCGCCATCCGCGCGTGCGCAGGTTGCCGCCAGATTGTATTGCGCTTCGGCCATGCCCTTCTCGGCGGCGGCGCGATAGAGCCGCACGGCCCCGGCCTGGTCTCTTGGCACGCCTTCCCCCGAATCAAGCATCAAGGCCAGCGCGAACTGGGCCTGAACCAGGTTCTGATCCGCCGCCTTGCGGAACCATTTGGCGGCCTCCTGGAAATCCTTGGGCACGCGCCGCCCCACGAGGTGGCTGTTGCCCAGCACCAGTTGGGCGACGGCATCACCCTTCTCCGCAGCGGCGCGCAATTCCTCCACGGACCTTTCCAGCCAGTCGGCGTCCTGTGCTGCTGCCGGAAGGACCGGCAGCAGCAGCCACAGGCAGTGGATGAACAGGTGCAGCAGGCTGCGGTGTGGGGCATGGGTGCGCACGGCCAACACTGTGTGTGGGCGTGCTTGCGGGGTCAAGACCAGGCCCGGGTGTGATCGGATTCCGGTTGCTTGTGCGGACGATGGACCGATACGTTTGCCGCATCTTGAACCGAAAGAGCAAGCCATGACACGCGCACAACTGCTGCCGCTGGCCCAGAACGGGGATGTGGAGGCCCAATACAAGCTGGCGATGAAATTCTTCCGTGGCGAAGGCGGCCCGGTGGACCAGGCTGGCGCCTTCGACTGGGTTTCCCAAGCCGCTCCCAGGGGCCACAAGGAATCGCAGTTCGTGCTGGGGGCCTTTTATCACAATGGCGAGGGCGTCGAGAAAAACATGTCCGAGGCCGTTCGATGGTATCGCTCGGCGGCGGCGCAGGGGCATGCCGGGGCGCAGTTCAACCTCGGCTGCTGCTACGAATCGGGCGAGGGCGTTCCTGCCAGCATGGCGGAGGCGGTGTATTGGTATCATTTGTCCGCCGAGCAGGCGGACGCTGACGCCATCGAGGCGCTCAAGGAACTGGGTGAATGGCGAGGCACCCACATGGTCGATGCCCGGGTGCTCCTGGAGGCTGATGCCGAGCGTGGCAGCATGGAGGCGCAGTTTCAACTGGGGGTGCAAATGGCCAGAAGCAAGAGTTCGCCCGAGGATCTGAAGAAGGGCGTCGAGTGGCTCAGGAAAGCCGCCGCGCAGTTGCATCCCGGCGCTCAGTCCGCCCTGGGCGCACTGCACGAAAAAGGGATGGGTGTGCCGCGGGATTTCGCCGAGGCGGTGCGGTGTTACCGGCTCGCGGCGGATCAGGGGCATGCGACGGCGCAATTCAACCTGGGATACTGTTACGAGCAGGGACGGGGCGTTGCCAGGGATGTCCAGACCGCCATTGCCTGGTATCGGAAGGCGGCCGAACAGGGTGATCCGGATGCCGGCCAGGCCTTGCGGGACCTGGAATCCGCCTCCGATGCGGTCCAGCCAGTCATAGAGATTTCCGCCACCGCAGATGAAATTGAAAGGGGTTCCCCAGACGGCGTGGAAACCGTCCAAGGCGCGATGGCACCCATGGAGGTTTCATCCGATGCATCGCAGTCCGGGGATTTGCAGTTGACGGCAGTTGAGGAAACAGTGGTCGAGGATCAAATGAACATGGAAACAACCAGCTCCAAGGAGGCGGTGTTGGACACCGAAGCCGACCCGCAGGGGGATTTTGTAACCGCCATGTAACTGCTCCGGGGCGAGGAATCAAACCGCGACGATTTCACGGCGGCCATGCTGCTGCAAAGTGCCGCCGAGGGGGGCGTTCCCGAAGCGCAGCTTGAGCTCAGCCGCCTGTGGCGGGAGGGCCGCGGTGTGCCGCAGAACGACACCGAATCCATCCGCTGGCACCGCAGTGCGGCTGATCTCGGCCATCTGGAAGCCCAGTTCACCCTTGCCCGGCGCTATCAGCATGGCGATGGAGTGAAGGCCGATCCGACCGAGGCGCTTGGATGGTATGAGCGCGCCGCCAATGCCGGTCATGTGGAGTCCGAGTATTTGATTGCTGCGCATCATCTGGATGGCGGCAAGGACGCCGATTTTGGCGCCGCTGCCCGCTGGCTGATACGGGCCGCGGAGCACGGCCATGCGGGTGCCCGGGATCAATTTTCCGAGGTCATTCAATCCATCCGCGACAAACGATTGAACGATGGCAGGGCCGTGGACTTCCTCTTCTCGGCAGACAGTGAAGGGGATGTGGAATCCTCCTTCCTTTTGGGGCGGTTTGCCATGGAAGGCACCGGCATGGAGCGCGATCCCTTCCAGGCGGTGGAACTGTTCCAAAAGGCGGCGGAGCAGGGCCACATCGAGGCGCAAATGACCCTGGCAGAATGCTATGATTCGGGCGACGGCATACCGCAGGACTTTGCCATGGCCGCCCGGTTCTATGGGCTGGCTGCGGAAGCCGGCATTGCCAGGGCGCAGCACCGCTACGCGCAGATGCTGGAGGAAGGCTCGGGCGTTCCAGCCGATGTTGCGAAGGCCGTGGATTGGCACACCAAGGCCGCTGAGCAGGGCGTGTCAGATTCGCAACTGCGTCTGGGGCAGATCTTCCACGAAGGCTGCGCAGGCGTGGGCGCGGACCACGCCAAGGCCGCGAAATGGTTCAGGCCAGTTGCGGAGCAGGGCGTGCTGGAGGCGCAGACGCGGCTCGCGCATTATCTGCACGACGGTGACGGGGTGAAGCAGGATTTCGCGGAGGCGGCGCGGTGGTTCAAGCTGACGGCTGCATCCGGGCTGGCGGAGGATCAGGCGGTGCTGGGCGCTTGTTATCAGGAAGGCAGGGGGGTGGACCGCGATTATGCGGAGGCCCGCAAGTGGCTGGAACTCGCCGCCGCCCAGGCCCACCTGGATGCCATTTACCGGATGGGAACGGTCTGCCAGCTTCAGGCTGGTGCGAAAACACCATCCCCCGATGCCTACCAGTGGTTCAACCTTGCCGCCGCTCTGGGGTGTCCCGGCGCTGTGGATCAACGCGACGCCGCACGGGAGAAACTGTCATCAGCACAAGTTGCCGCAGCCCAACAGGCCGCCACGGAGTTTTATCGCAAGGTGGCCCCGGTGATTGCCCGCCAACGCAGTGCCCGGCGCAAGGCCACTGCTGCCGCCGCGTCCTGAACAAACGTGACCTGCCGGTTGATTTCAGGTATGGCGTTGAGACATGTCTGCGTTGATTGATGCCGTCAGGGCCGGTGATCTGGCGCGTGTGCAGGAGGAGTTGCGTCCGCGTTGGTGGCGCAAACCCAATCCCGATGTGACGGACAAATGGGGCTGCACAGCCCTTCACTACGCTGCTGAAGCCGGCCACGTTGAGATTTGCCGGGCGTTGCTCGAAGCTGGTGCCAGTCCACGCTCGCTCAATCGCTTTGCCCACACGCCGCTGCACAACGCCGCTCGTGAGGGCAGGGGAGAGGTGGTTCAACTGCTGATTGATGCCGGCGCGGATTTGCAGGGCGATGCGAGACAGGATGGTTCGCCCTTGCATTGGGCCATTCGTGAGAAACATCCGAATGTGGTCGGGCGACTATTGAAGGCTGGCGCACCGACGCAATCAGTGAACAAGGATGGGCAAAGCGCCCTGCAAGTCGCCGAGATTCATGGCACGCCTGAAATTGCAACGATGTTGCGCGACGGAGGTGCGTCATGAGCCAGTCCTACTGGGAGGAGCGTTATCAGACAGGTGACATGCCTTGGGAGAAGGGCGCGTGTTCACCCGGCCTGGCAGACTGGCTTGCGGCGCATCCTGAACTGGGGCGTGGCAGCGTGCTGGTGCCCGGTTGCGGCACAGGCCATGACCTGCGTGAATGGGCCAAACACGGTTTCGATGCGCATGGGCTGGACATTGCCCCGAGCGCCCGGCGGCTCACGATGGAGAAATCGGCGGCGTGCGGGCTCAGGGCGGTCTGCCATCAGGGGAATTTTCTGACCGACGAGCCATTTCAACACTTCGACTGGGTGTTCGAGCATACGTTGTTCTGTGCCATCCAGCCGGGAGAACGCGATGCGTATGTCGCAGCGGTGTTGCGATGGCTCAAGCCTGACGGCCAGTATCTGGCGGTGAATTATCTGATTCCGGACACGGATGGACCGCCCTTTGGCACCACGAGAGAGGAAATCCTGACGCGCTTCGGGCCGCATTTTCAACTGGTGGAGGAATGGGTGCCGCGCTCGTATCCCAACCGCACAGGACTGGAGCGCATGTTCTGGTGGCGACGAATCGCCGGCAGGCCGTCATGAGCCGGAAGCTGAGAAATGATGAATCAGTTTCACCCGTGGCCGAAGGAGAAGGGTTGAATTGGCAAGGCTGGCGACGCATTGTCCGCCCATGGATGAGACCGAGCAACTGGACGAGTTGATGACCTGCCGCCTGGATGACGGGCGCAAGGTTGTGGAGCCCTGCACCATCGTCATTTTTGGCGCCAGCGGCGACCTCACCGCGCGCAAGCTGATCCCCGCCCTGTATCACCTGCACAGGGCGAAGAGCCTGCCTTCGCCCTGTCGCATCGTGGGCTTTGCGCGGCGGGAGAAGACGGATGAGAGCTTCCGTCAGGAGCTGCGGGAGGCTTTGAACAAGTTTTCGAGGACCAAGCCGGTGGATGAGGCTGCATGGACGGAATTTTCCGCCAGCGTCCATTACTGCCAGGGTGAGTTTGGCGATCCGGGTGCTTATCAAAAGCTGGAGAAGATGCTGGCCGGTTTCGGTGATCCGCGTTTGCACCGCAACCTGCTGTTCTATCTGGCCACCTCGCCCAGCCAGTTCGCCGAGGTCGTCGAACACCTTCACAACACCGGCATTCTGCATCGCGACCACCCGGACGGCTGGCAGCGTATTGTTGTGGAGAAACCCTTCGGGCACGATCTCGCCTCCGCCCACCAGCTCAACAACGATCTGACGAAGCACGCCCACGAGCGGCAGGTCTTCCGCATTGACCACTATCTCGGCAAGGAGACGGTGCAGAACATTCTGATGTTCCGCTTCTCCAACGCGATCTTCGAGCAGTTGCTCAACCGCTCCTCGGTCGATCACATCCAGATCACCGTCAGCGAGAAGATCGGCGTGGGTGCGCGTGGCGGCTACTACGAGGAGGCGGGTGCCATGCGGGACATGGTGCAGAACCACCTGCTGCAGGTGCTGTCACTCATCGCCATGGAGCCGCCGGTGTCGCTTGAGGCGGAATCCATCCGCGATGAAAAGGTGAAACTGCTCAAATCCATTCGCCCCATACTTCCCCAGCATGTCGCGAAGCAGGTGGTGCGCGGCCAATATTTTGCCGGCCAGGTGGACGGCCAGGGTGGCCCCGGCTACCGGCAGGAGCCCAAGGTGAAACCGGATTCCAGCGTGGAACCCTTCGTGGCCATGACGATCGCCGCGCTGCCATCATGGCCCAGGACGAAAGGCTGCCTCGTCGCTGCATGAGCGGCTATGTGCGGGACCTTCCAGAGTAAAGCTCCTTTGGCGTCGAACCGCGCCAGGTCGACGGCGCCG